>JAUVUS010000273.1 GCA_030600865.1 Bacteroidales bacterium
TGCTGGTTATCATCAACTGCCATTATTTCCAAACTATTTAAATAAGCCTGAATCATAACTCCAGCCTCAAGTGCATGTATAAGTGTTTCTGATTGACTAAATTCGAAATTAACTCCTGCCTTTAAATAAGCTCCGGGAACTAACTTAATTTCATCAAATCCATCAAAAAAGGATGATTTACCACTAATATCACCAGATGTATGAATATCCGGGTTGAATTTTTCTTTACGAATACCATAAACACTGTCATTTACAGGATAAAGAATTTCGTAATAAATGGGTTTTAAAAATGCAACCGAAAGGCCTGTACTATAAAAATATCGAATTGCCACACTTCCCGGATCTCTCTTGCTAAACATTTCATTCTGCTTACCATATCCCACCCGTAAATCGAAAACATAATTTAATTTTCCAAAAACAAAAGATTCAGAAGCAAAAAAAGTAGATGAAGACTTTATTTCTTTGGGATGCTTTATTATTGAAAAATCAACTTCGTAATTTCTTTTTTCGAAATAATTAATTCTATCTCCATAGCGATATCCTATACCCCAACCATTAGTGTTTAGCTGGAGGCCCAATGTTTTCTCGTTACGATAAAAGATTTTTGGCATATCCTCAGATATTTCCTGACAATATGCATTTAGTGTAAGTATTGAAAATAAAAATACTAAAAGTAAGAATCTTAGGTTCATAAAATAAAAACTGTCTCAAAAGTAAAAGTAACAATTTTGAGACAGATTATGAGTAATTACTCAATATTCCTGTAATTATTTACTAATTCTGGTATTTACTATCCGTTAATTTCTGATTGCTCAACCTCAACCTGTCCATAAGCTGGACAATCCTTATTTTTGCAAGAACTTAAAATTGCAAGAACAAAAAATGAGAATAAAACTGCTACAATAATCTTTTTCATAATGGTTTAGTTATTATTTTAATAATGGTATATTAGTTTACTCAAGTTTAAATGTTGTGATCAAATCTATAAAAAAAAAATAATAAAAGAAAATTTAAACGTTTTGTTCTATCTCAACTGTATTATCAGAATAAGCAGGGCATTTTTGATTAAATTTGCAAGAACCACATAATACTACCAATGCCAATGCAACCAATAATATTCCAACCTTTTTCATCTCTCTTAATTTAATAAAGTTAACTTATTTACAATAACTAAGCAGATATACGCTTAGTTTATACTTAAGTTTCTTCTTTAAAAAAATAATTCCAGGCCTTTATCACCAAAATTATGACGTTCATCAAATTTACAAAAAAACCAGGAATAATCAATCCCTGGTTTTAAAACATCTTATGATTTAGTTTTGTTCATTTAATTCATTTAGTCCAGTACAGGAATCCTTCCAGGAGTCCATGGAGCTTTGGCTTCTTCAATTTTATTTTCTAAATTCTTTATATCAACCGTAGCAATTACCTTAAGCTTTTCGATTAAAGCAGGAAGTTCTTTCTGAATAATTTCATAAGCCATCTTACTTGTACTTGTTATTGCAGATGTCGATGTTGATTGTCCCCAAATAATATATTGTAACCTATTTGTTAAAGGAACTTGCCTTGGAGGAATTTCTTCATCGCTAGCTTTAGCTCTACTTCCTTCAAAGGTAAATAATATTTTACTTAATTCATTTTCTATTCTTTCTGCCTCAACCAATAAATCGTGATTAGCTCCAGGGGTTATAACAATAGCCTGTTTCAAATAATTAACTTTCTCAATTAACTCTTCGTTAAAATCAATAGTTCCAGCCATAACTCTTGTCATCTCAGCTACATTTCTTTGAAACTGAACCATTGCTTTTCTGTCCGAAGCAGGAAGTGTCGTATTTTTAAGAGCATTTATATTAAATTCTTTGTCAGCTAATAATTCTTTTACTTCTCCTTTTTCATACATAGAAACAGAAACTAAATATTTCCCTGGCATTACCAACCAAAACCCCCTGTTTTCGTTAAATGGATCAAATTTATCTTTAGACAAACTTGTTGGGAAAGTACCTGAATACTTTAAATTCCAGGTAATTCTATTAATTCCTTTTGAAGGCTTTTTGTTTATTTTTTTTATTACAAAACTATCTTCATCCTTTATTGTAAAAATTAAGTATGGAGCAATTTCTTTACTTTCATCTTCTAATTCTTTCCATGTAGGTTGAGGAATACGCTTACCTTCTTTAAATAATTCTTTTTCTTGTTCCTGTCGTTTTGCCTTTTCTGTTTTTGGAACCTCTTTTAAATAATAAGTAAAAGTTGCTCCAAATTCAGGATTTGGTGAAGTAAAATAAGTAGATCCTTGTCCATATTTCTTTCCTGTTTGTACATATAATAATGCATCTTTAATTGCAAACAGATGAGCTTCTTTTTCAATCAACGCAGGTTTAACTTCACGTAAAGGCACGTAATCATCTAAAATATAAAAACCTCTACCAAAAGTTGCTATGGCAAGATCATTTTCTCTTTTTTGTATTACCATATCTCTAACCGCAATAGTAGGTAACCCAGCTTTTAACTGAACCCATTTTTGTCCACCATTATATGTGAAAAATACTCCAAATTCAGTTCCTGCAAACAATAAATCCTTATCAACATGATCTTGCTCAATTGTATGAACAGTTCCATTCTCAGAGAATCCTGTTGTAATCGCTTTCCATGTATTTCCTTTATCAGTACTCATTAAAAGATAAGGTTTAAAATCATCTCTTTTTCTATTATCAAAAGATGCATATACAATATTTTCATCATATCTTGATGCATGAATATCACTTACATAAGTATTAGCCGGAATTCCCGGGAAAGTTGTAATTTTTCTCCAATTCTGACCTCCATCCTCTGTAACAGATATAACTCCATCGTCAGTACCTGTATAAATTAAGCCTTCTTTAACAGGAGATTCTACAAGAGAAACAACCATACCATAAAGAGATGTTGAAACATCTTTAACAACAGCATCAGCACTCCAGTATTTTCCCATTACTGGCCAGGTATTCCTATCAATACCAGCAGTTAAATCATCACTAATAACTTCCCATGTATTTCCTCTGTCATCACTTTTAAATAAAACATTTGCGGCTATATATAAACGTGTATTGTTATGAGGGCTAATAATTAACGGTGTATTCCAGTTCCATTTGTAAGTTAATTCACCTTTTGCAGGCTGTGGTTTAATGTATAAATCTTCGCCACTTTTTTTATCATATCTGTACACGTTTCCGTACTGATATTCATTATAAATTATATTTGGATCTTCCGGATCTATTTGCGACCAGAATCCATCTCCTCCTATGGTAACAGTCCAATCATCACTTGTAATACCTCCTCTGCTTTTAGTTCTTGAAGGTCCAACACAACTATTATTATCTTGTGTACCACCTGTAACATTATAAAAAGGATAATCGTTATCAACTCCTACACGATAAAACTGGGTAACAGGAAGATTAGAAACAAAACGATAATTTTTGCCATCATCATAAGTAATATATACTCCACCATCTCCGCCAATCATCCAGTGATCGGTATTTTTTGGATCTATCCATAATGCATGATCATCAACATGGCGCTCATTTAAGCTTAAACGTTTCCATGTTTTTCCTCCATCATAAGTTACTTGTGAAAAAGTTTCAACTGAAAAAACTTTATCAACATTAACAGGATCACAATAAAGTTCATTATAATACTGACCACTTGATGCATGATCGCTCATTTTCTCCCATGATTCTCCTCTATTTACAGAACGATAAAAACCACCTTTATTTTCGGCAGCTTCAATTATTAAATATAAATAATCCGGATTAACAGGTGAAATTGCAATTCCCATTCCGCCCTTATGAACTTCGGGTAATCCCGATTCAATTTTTCTCCATGTTTTTCCACCATCTGTAGACTTTTGAACACCAGATTCCGGTCCACCACCAATTTTTGTATGAACATGACGACGACGCTGTTCAGTAGTAACATATATTATATCCGAATTTCTCGGATCTACAAGAACATTATTAACACCGGTATTCTCGCTAATATTTAAAACTTTATTCCATGTTTTTCCACCATCCGTTGTCTTATACAATCCTCTTTCTCCTCCTGCGCCCCAAGCTGAACCTTCAGCCGCAACATATAAGATATCAGAATTCGTTGGGTCAATGGCAATCATACCAATATGTCTTGATTCTTTCAATCCCATATTTTCCCATGATTCTCCTCCATCAACAGTTTTATATATTCCATCACCATACCCCAATGCACGTTGATGATTATTTTCACCGGTTCCTGCCCACACAACATTAGAATTATTAGGGTCCATTGCTAAAGCACCAATAGAATATGTGCCATAACTATCAAAAATAGGTTTAAGGGTAATTCCATTATTAACTGTTTTCCATATATTTACAGAAGCTACGGCTACGTAAAATTCAGATGGATTTTCTGGATTTACAGCAAAATCGGCTATTCGACCTGATGCGTATGCCGGTCCTAAACTTCTGAATTTTAATCCACTTAAAATTCCTGAATTAATAGGATCTTCTTGGATCAGCAGAAAATTAGGGTGGAGTTATAAATATTTTCTATTTTTATTTTATGGAAATAAAATCAATATTGCAATATTTATTACCCAAGGAGATCCAGCTTTATTTTGATTTTGTCAATATTAAA
>JAUVUS010000428.1 GCA_030600865.1 Bacteroidales bacterium
ACATTTTAAAACAAATAATCCGGAGAATCAGATAAAAAAACATAAGCTTGAAAAATACAAACAAGAAATTATAAAATTGATAGAAACAGCACCATTTGGAATTTTATATGAACTTTAATCAGTACTGTAATTGGCAGTTCACAGGTGGCAATGTGCAGGTTGACAGTTACAACCTAATGTTTATAGTTAAACCTTGAAATTTGAACCCTGAAATTTGAAATTTAAATATGGCTTTAGATACAATAATCGAATTCGAAAACGCAAATATTTTTCAAAAGGATAACCTTATCCTTAAAGATGTTAACCTGGCAATAAATAAAGGTGAATTTGTATACTTTATAGGTAAAGTTGGAAGTGGAAAAACCAGCCTGATAAAAACAATTAATGCTGAGATTCCTTTAATGGAAGGCGAAGCCAAGGTTGTCGGTTTTGATCTTACCAAATTAAAAACAAAACAAACACCGCTCTTAAGAAGAAAATTAGGTATTGTTTTTCAGGATTTTAAATTATTAACAGACAGAACTGTTTTCGACAATCTCTTGTTTGTATTAAAAGCTACCGGCTGGAAAAACAAAAACGATATTAATGATAGAATAGCTGAGGTTCTTGACAGAGTTGAATTAAGTTACAAAGGATACAAAATGCCTCATCAGTTATCGGGAGGTGAACAACAACGTGTTGTAATTGCCCGCGCTTTATTAAATGATCCTGAAATTATTCTTGCTGATGAACCAACAGGGAATCTTGATCCTGAATCATCGGAAAATCTGATGAAACTATTTCTCGAAATTAGTAATAACGGACGTGCTGTTGTAATGGCAACACATGATTATAACATGGTTAAAAAATTCCCGGCCAGAACTATCAAATTTGAAAACGGGAAAGTTATTGAGCAAGATCAAAATAAAGAAATTGATTTTGAGAGCTTGAAGGAATAGTCTTAAATTGAAGCTAATTCCTTATGATTAACGAAAAAGAAAAATTCAATATCAAAAGTGATTTTATAAAAAACATTTTCACTTTATTTTCTGGAGCTGCTATTGCTCAGCTAATTACTTTAATTGCGATTCCTATACTTACCCGAATTTATACTCCCGAAGATTTTGGTTTTATAGCTATCTATTTAAGTATTGCAAATATTGTTGCAACAATTTCAACTGGCCGTTACGAATTAGCCATAATGTTGCCTAAAACAAAAGAAAATGCTTTAGCAATTATTAAAGGGGCTTTTCGAATTATACTAATTGTAACTTTAATTACCATTGTTGCAATTCTGATTTTAAAAAGTTTTGAGAATAAAACATCAGATTTTATACAGCCATTTTACTTTTACTTTTTACCAATTAGCATTTTAATAGTTGGATTAACTAATGTTTTTACACAATGGTTTACACGTCAAAAAGAATTTAAGCTGCAAGCTAAAACAAAAATTGTAAGGTCAGGATCTAATTCAGTTGTCAATGTGGGTTTAGGATTTTTGTTTAACATAAAATCGTTTGGATTATTTATTGGTCATATTGTTGGGCAAGGATTACAATTATTAATATTTACTTTTAGATTTTTAAAAGAGGAAAAAGAAACTCTGAAAAATATAAACCGAAATACTATAAAAGCCCAATTAAAAGAAAATCGAAATTTCCCATATTATTCAGCTCCAATGGGGTTTTTAAACGCTATTTCTGTTGATATTTTAATTTATGTTTTAAATCTGTTTTACACCACATCGCTTGTTGGATTATACACCAATGCTACAAAAGTCATTAATTATCCGTTAAGTCTTATTAGTCAATCTTTTACTTCGGTATTTTATCAGAAGATTAGTGAGACGAATAAAAAAATAAAGCTTTATCTTATTTCTTATTTTGCAAATTTCATTATTGCTTCAATAGCAATGATCCCAATTATATTCTGGGGAGAAGAAATATTTGCTTTTGTACTAGGTAAAGATTGGGAAATTGCCGGCTCAATTGCAAAATATCTGGCACCATTAACAATTGCCAGCTTTGCTATGCGTAGCGTAAGCAATATTTTTTCGTTAACCCGCAAGAATGGGATTTTACTGATTTGGCAAATAATTTATTTGATTGTAATTTTAGTTGTGATATTTATTTCAAAATCAGAGGAGTTTGAAATAATGCTATTAGGTGTATCATTTATTGGAGCATTATTGTACATTGCATTGGCATTTGTTGGTTACAGAATAATGATAAATCAATATGAAAAAAATCTTTAAACAATTAGCATATACCTTTCTAAGTCTCTTTTACAAAGAACTCAGTAAAAGTGATTCAAATTATTCTGTTTTGCATTTGATTAAATATGCCTATAAACAAAAAATAATTGGATATAATCGTAATGTTCCATGGCCCGTTCATTTTACTTCGCAGGTTAAATGTCCAAAAGAAATTCAAAGAGGAACTAAATACCCAGGTTATGCAAAAGGCTGTTACATTGATGGTAGAAATGGAATAGTTTTCGAAGAAAATGTTATCACAGGACCAAGTGTTTCAATTATAAGCCAAAACCACAATCCCTTAGATTTTAATACTTACATTCAAGGAAAATCAATAATTATCCGAAAGAACTCATGGTTATCTACAGGATGCATAATTTTACCGGAAGTTGAACTGGGAGAACACACCATTGTTGCAGCTGGTGCTGTAGTAACAAAATCTTTTTCTGAAGGTAACCAAGTTATTGGAGGTAATCCAGCGAAAGTGATTAAGAAAATAGCAGTATATAAAAGTTAAATATTCTTACTTTTTAAGCCATCTAAATGGAACCGACAAATTATTCATTTTAACCCTATAATAAACTTCATTTCTGGCTCCGAAACCTAAGTTTCTGTATTTAACTCCGGGAATGTTGGATCCTGCAAAATCAAAA
>JAUVUS010000287.1 GCA_030600865.1 Bacteroidales bacterium
ATGGTTTTATAATAGTCCTGAACCGGGAAAGTAAAAACATTCTTATATGAAATTGCATTTAATAATTTCATTTGTCTAACTTCCAGCATTGTATTAACTGAATTAACACAAGCTTCTACATCGTTAAGCAATGTTCCGTTCCAGTCCCAGATAATTAGTTTGCTTTTCATTATTTCTCAAATCGTTTATCTGATTGTTTATGTCCCATTTTATCAGACTTCCCTTCCAGCCATCCCAGTTTTTCCGTTTTTGGGCCATCTACTTCGGGTATAAAAGGTTTAATATCCAGTAATGGTGTTCCATCAATCACATCAATATTTTCGATGTACAAAATGTTATCTACCATTTTATTAAGTTTTACTACAGAAAAACCAATTGAATTTGGTCTTTTTGGCGCTCGGGTAGAAAAAACACCATGTATTTTGTCATCCATAAAAGGTTTTACCTGTAATTTAAATCCATCCGATAAATGAAAATGATAAATTAAGATAATATGTGAGAATCCATCTAAGTCTTTCAAACCATCGGCAAACTCCGGATAAATTTCAACTTCTCCTTTTATTCCTTTTGCTCCTGTTGGCTGAATAGGCATCCCTTCCCTGGTTTTAAACGGGGTTTTAATAAGTCCTATCGGTTTAAATAATAATATGTTTTTTTTCATCATCTTAATTGAAATACGATTGGAAATGTAAATAAAATATCAACCGGAAGCTGATCATTAAAGCCCGGAATCCAGAGGGGCGATGATTTTATAACTCGCAGTGCTTCTTCATCTAGTAATTTATCAACTTTTTTAACAAGTTTAACATCATATACCAAACCGATTTTGTTTACTTTGAACTGCACAAATACCTTTCCTGAAATGTCCAATTCCTGAGCATCAAACGGATATATTAAAGTTTTCACTATGTGATATCTAAACTGATCGGTATCTATATTATCAAACTTAGGCATTTTAACACCTACTTCGGATATATTATCATGAAAGTTTAAAAACCATTTTGTTGTATCAGTTGTAAGGCTATCGGCATAATTATATGCTTTATCATACCTTTTTTTCTTGTTATTCAAATTAAAATTCCACATCCCAACCATAAAACCATTCATATATTGTCCCCTATAAAACAATTCTCCTTTGTGATCGTACCCTGTAACCTGTCCGTATAATTTACCGTCTTTAAAAGTCCTTATCAACTTTACAAACTTCTTACCTGTTTCATAATTTTTTGAATAGTTTATGAATTGTCCGTTACCATCTTTTAAATCACCTCCAAAAAATAAGTTCTCATCATCAATTACAATTTCAAGATCGTAAGGAATCTTTTCTTTATAAATGATTTTGTATATAAGTCTTCCATTCTCGTCAAATTTTTCAACTACACCATCAAGTTTCCCGTTTTTATAATTTGAAATCTCTTTAATTTGTCCATTCTCGTAATATGATTTTCGCTCTCCAACAATTTTATTATCAGCATACAAAACTTCACAAGCAATTTGCCCCTTCTCATAATAACCTGTAGATTTACCTTCGAGCCTGCCTTTTTCGTAATTTAAAACTGAAATCAATTTATCCCCGCTATAATATTTCCACACACCTTGTTTTTCATTTTCAATAAAATTTCCAATAATTTTTAAATTATCTCCGGGAGTATATATCCATTCACCTGTGGCATAATTATTTTCAAATTGTCCCTGAACCTGAATATTACCTTTATACTTGTAAACATATTCGCCATACCGCATTTCAGAGCTGTCCTTTAGCACATAATAAGATTCAAAAGTTCGAGCCCTGTTATCAATATTCTTAACTTTTTTAAGTTTTTGTGAAAATGTTAAATTTAGAAAGGTAGTTGATACTAAGACTAATAAAAGGTATTTTCTCATTTTTAAGGTTTAATAATTATAGACATTGAAATTAATAAAATTTGACTGACTACAAAAGCTTTTTTATGAAATAAAAAAAGCATAATCTTTAAAAGGACTATGCTTTTGTTCTTGATATATCAATTATTCTAATTAATTCTCTCTTCGTATTGTTCCATTAAATTGCGAAGATCATCAATATAATTTTGCACTTTTTCAGGTTCGTTATTGTATTCAAAAATAACTTTATGAGAAAGTTCGCTTGTAGTAATTTCAATCCACTCAACCCCACCATCAGTACAATCCGGACAGCCAATAACCTCTTCTAAATTTCGGAACACAACAAAATCAATTTTATCAACAAGGTTTTCCCAATCTTCAATAGAAATATCTCCTGAAATATTTATATCAGGAAGTTTATCAGTTATAGTCCAACCGGAAGCATAAAATTCAACATCCGTACCTATTATTTCAATATTTCTTATACAGTATCCAAGACATTCCCCAAATGATGTTCCATATTCAATAGAAATAATATCAGAATTGTAGGTTAATGATACATCTTCAACTTCTTCACAAGAAAAAAATAACAGAATGGAAAAAATTATTACAGGTAGTTTAAAAATCCCTCTCATAGTTCTTTTATCCTTAATCTATGTGAATTATAGATGGTAAACCAAGTAATTGGGTTGCGTATGTTTAATAAGTTTTATCATTTATTTAAAAAAAATATTTCCAATTTTAAATAAAATTAAGTATGTTTATTGTATTAAAAATATTATCGGGGATCAATACTTATACAAGTTAATTGCATGACTAAAAGAAGCTTACAATCTTTTTCAAGATTTTTTTCTGTTTTTTTTATTATTTTTTTAAATACTACCAGCTCCTTTTCGGGCGAACCTATTTTATTAAATGAATACATTCAGTTAATTAATACTTTTAAAACAGAAAAGGCTATTTTTTCATCACCCATTGCAACCTGGAACGATAATGTAATAGTGGGGTCGCACGATAAGAATATTTATTTTTTTACTAAAAGCGGTAATCTTATAAGCAAATATAAAACCGAAGGATGGGTACATGCCTCACCTTCGATTCTTTCCGATAGTTCAATTGCCATAGGTTCTTATGATGGTTTTATTTATTTTTTTAACGAGAAGGGAAAATTACAAAACAAAATAAAACCGGGTGGAGGATCTCTGTTTACGTCTATTGTTGAATTACCTAATCGCTTATTGGTTTTTGGAACAAATAAAAGAGGTATTATATTTCTAAATAAAGAAGATAGTACAAGTCATATTTATCCCATAAAAAAATGGGTACATGGAACTCCTAAGATAATCGACAATGATAAATTAGTAATAGGCTCAAATGACAAATATATTTATGTTTTTGATGAGAATGCAAGATTACTTTCAAAAATTAAAACAAATGGCTGGATAATGCATTCTGCCCCCACTCCATTAAATCAGAATAGTTTTGCAGTTGGCTCATACGATAAAAGTCTATACATATGTAATACAAAAGGCACCACTGTTTCATCGTTTAAAACAAAAGGAAGAATTCATTCAACGCCTTTAAAATTAAAGAATTCGAAAATTGTTTTTGGCTCCTTCGATCGTTTTATTTATTTTCTAAAACCTGACGGCACTTTATTTACAAAATTTAAAACCCGAAAGAAAGTTGTTTCATCGCCAGTTTGTTTAGCAGATGGAACTATAATAGTTGGATCATACGATATACATTTATATTTTTTCTCTCCTCAAGGAGTTTTACTTGGAAAATATAAAACAAAAGGTAAAATATTTGCTACTCCTGTCGTACTCAGCAATAATACAATTGTTGTTTGTACTACGAATGGATATATTGAGTTTCTGAAAGTAAAGCCCAAGTTTGCTTCTAATATTTAACAAAAAATTAATTTATACTGCCTCCATTATGGATTCTTTTACTTTTTCTGTTAAAGTATCAAATGTATAATTCTGTGGATCAATTGCCTGTAAATAATTAACTTGTGGATTTAATGATACAAATGAAAAAGCCCTCAGAATAATGAAGGCTTTCCCAAGAATTATATTTTATGTGAATTATTCAATAAGAATTTTTGTAGTTAATTTTTCATGATCAATATTTAATTGAAGAATATATATTCCTTTTGCAAATCCACTTAAATCTATTTCTTTTAAGTTATCATTATTAAATAATTCATTGTAAATAATTCTTCCTGATAAATCGATAACTGAAACATCGATTGCACTATAACTATTTTCAATTTCGATGGTAAACTTCCCGGTTGAAGGGTTAGGAAAAATATTTATACCATATTCTTTAAACATTTCGATACCAGTAGGTGTATATGTTACCAACCATTGAGTTGCAGCAGTATTTCCATGACCAACAGTATCAATAGCTGAATTTTCAGGAACATCAACGGTAACCGTACCACTTGCTGTTGGTGCAATTTCAACAACATATTCAGGAGCAGCAGAATCGTCAAAATCTGAAATTGTAGCATTCGAAACAGTTATATCTGTTTCCTCAAAACCATACACTTTTTCACTAAAAATTATATTTACATCAAAAGGATTAGCAGATGTA
>JAUVUS010000255.1 GCA_030600865.1 Bacteroidales bacterium
CAGAATCTTTTAATGCTAAAATAAAAGCTTTCAGAGCGACACAAAGAGGTGTGACAGATATATCTTTTTTCCTTTTTAGACTTGCTAAAATTTATGCCTAAGCCACCCTAATTTTCTGCTGATCCGTCTTTAAGACCTGTCAGTGTTTTAGTGAGGACATCATTTAGCATTGTGGGGAACTCATTTTGCACAGTGGGGCCAACGTTTTACACAGTTTTTTAGATACTACCTTTATTTTCCCTTTAACAATTCTTGTAAAGCAAACATTTCGTCTCTTAGTTGTGCTGCTTCCTGGAAATTTAATTCTTTAGCGGCTTTTTCCATCGACCGTTTGGTTTTTTCAATTGCCTTTTCTAATGCTAATTTGTTCATATATTTAACAATTGGATCAGCAGCGATATTCAAACTATCTGGTTCGGAATATACTTTACCTTTCATTCCAAGCTTTTTATTATAATGTCGCATAATCGAGCCGGAAGCTTTGACAATTTGTTTTGGGCTTATATTGTTTTCTTCGTTGTATTTAAGTTGTTTTTCTCTTCTGCGCGTTGTTTCATCAATGGTTTGTTGCATTGATTTTGTTATTTTATCAGCATACATAATAACCTTGCCATCAATATTTCTTGCTGCACGCCCTGCTGTTTGAGTTAATGCTCTTGCAGAGCGCAAAAAGCCTTCTTTATCGGCATCCAGAATAGCAACAAGAGCAACTTCAGGTAAATCAAGTCCTTCTCTTAACAGGTTTATTCCAATTAATACATCAAAAACTCCTTCCCTTAATTGATCCATAATTTCTACACGTTCTAAAGTGTCTACGTCTGAATGTATATAACGGCACTTTATTTCAAATCGACTTAGATATTTGGTGAGTTCTTCTGCCATTCTTTTTGTTAAAGTAGTAACCAATACTCGTTGTTTTTTTTCAACTCTGACATTAATTTCTTCCATTAAATCATCAATTTGATTTAAAGAAGGCCTTACTTCAATTTCAGGATCCAATAAGCCTGTTGGTCTGATAACTTGTTCGACAAAGAAACCATCACTTTTTTCTAATTCAAAATCTGCCGGAGTTGCACTAACAAATAAAAGCTGATTTGTAAGTGACTCAAATTCTTCAAATTTTAAAGGCCTGTTATCAATAGCAGCAGGTAACCTAAATCCATACTCAACTAAATTCTTTTTACGCGAATTATCACCACCATACATTGCGCGAACTTGAGGCAAGGTAACATGACTTTCATCTACGACAGTAAGAAAATCATTCGGGAAATAATCTAATAAACAGAAAGGACGGGTTCCAGGTTTTCTTCCATCAAAATACCTGGAATAGTTTTCAATTCCTGAACAATATCCAAGTTCCTTGATCATTTCTAAATCATATTCAACCCTGCCTTTGATTCTCTTTGCTTCGTAGTTTTTACCAATGGATTTAAAATATTCTATTTGTTTAAATAAATCATCTTGTATATCATGTATAGCGTTATTCATCCGATCTTTTGTAGTAACAAAGATATTTGCCGGATATATAATTCCCGTTTTTAGGTTTTCGATGATTTTATTATTTATAGGATCAAATGATTCAATCTCTTCAATTTCATCACCCCAAAATGTAACTCTGTATGCCAGATCGCTATAAGCAAGATAAATATCAATAGTATCACCATTGACTCTGAAAGTTCCCGGTTTGAAATCAAATTCACTCCGGGAATAAAGACTTTCGACTAAATAACGTAAAAATTGATTGCGGTTTATTACTTGTCCTTGATTTATAGTAATGGTATTACTATGGAAATCTTCGGGATTTCCAATTCCATATATACATGAAACTGATGAAACAACAATAATATCTCTCCGGCCTGATAAAAGAGACGAAGTTGTGCTTAGCCTGAGTTTTTCTATTTCCTCATTAATTGATAAATCCTTTTCAATATAAGTGTCTGTAACCGGCAAATAGGCCTCCGGCTGGTAATAATCATAATAAGAAACAAAATATTCAACCGCATTATTTGGAAAAAACTGTTTAAACTCACCATATAATTGAGCAGCCAAAGTTTTGTTATGACTTAATACAAGGGTAGGACGTTCTACTTTTTCAATAACATTAGCCACGGTAAAGGTTTTTCCTGAACCGGTAACACCAAGCAAGGTTTGGTATTTATCACCTCGATTAATTCCTTCAGCAAGTTGTTTAATAGCTTCGGGTTGATCACCTGTAGGTATATATTCCGATGTTAATTTAAAATTCATTATGGTGTATTTCGATTTGGCTAAAAACTAGCGGGTATTAAACCCCACTTTCGTATCAGTCTGCACCATTGGTTTTTGAGCCTTTATTACCCTGTGTTTCTATATATTCTTAAACCAATCAGTTTTTATTTTAACTTCTTCAACTAATTCAATTGATACACCTAATTTCAGTTCCTTTAGCTTTTCAGCGAAATCATTCCCGTCTATTAAATCTATTGGAGTTGCACCGTCTCTTTGAGCTTCTTTTTTAGCTTCCCTTGTATAACTTCCTGTCGTCATAATCAATCCTTTGTCTGCGCGACCACTCATAGCGCCTCTGAAATCCCGAATAACTGAAGAAGATACTGAACCCTGATATCTTTTTGCTTGGAAAACAACATGAAATGACAATACTCCTCCTAATCGAATCATTCCTTTTCCATCAATTCCGCCATCATTTGTACGCCCTGTTACTTCAACATTTACAAACCCTAATTCTCTTAACAATCTTTGGCATAAACGTTCAAATTGGTCTGGTTGAATTTTTTTCATCGTTTCAATTAGTCTGTCTTGCCAGGAAAATCCCTCAATTTCTTCTGTAGTATCATGTAGCTCAGGTTTACTATTGGAATCTGATTGTTTTGAAAGTCGTTCTTCTTTATCTTTTTTTACAACGACTCTTTTTACTTTTTCCTGATTTACTTCTGTTGTTTTTTGTCCTGCATCTGTTAACATCCAAACTCCTCTCGAGGAGTTTTCAACTAATCCATAGCGCTTTAAGTAGTTTCGTGCCCAAGCCAATCTGTAAGTGAGTTTTGTTGTACTTTCCCTATGAATTTCATTTATTGCATCTTCACTCAGATTTAAAATTTGCGCAACTTCTTCTTCAATTTCACTTACAGCTCCTGAACCACCAAGTTTTTTCAATGCTTTCAATGTCGGATTGAAAAGGTCGTCATATTTATGTTTAAAGTATTTGTCCATCATTTTTTGTTTTAAATGCAGGGTAATTTAAATGTAAAGATATTTAAAAAATAAGAGTTTTATAAATATGACAAAAAGACAGAAAAATATAAGCCACAAAGAAAATCTTTATGGCTTTTTGTCGGGATGAGAAGATTAGCTCCTCGTTCCTCGTCGTGAGCTCGGCTAACGCCTCGGTTCGAACAAGTTCTCATCTTCTCAATAAAACAAAAAAAGCAACCTTAAATGGTTGCTTAACGTTGTCGGGATGAGAAGATTCGAACTTCCGACCCCACGCCCCCCAGACGCGTACTCTAAACCTGGCTGAGCTACATCCCGTACTAAAGCGTAAAAATACTTATCAATTCTAAATATGCAAAATAAAATATGGTATATTTATTGTTTATATGAAAAATCATAAATTAAAATATTTAGATAATTAGTTAAGATAAATAAATCAATAAATTAAAAAATAAAGAAATGGCATTATTTAAATCTTTAGACAATCTGGAAGATGATAAAAGTCAAAAGAAAATGGATTCAGAAGTAGAAAAGGTAAAATGTTTAATAATTGGGTCTGGTCCGGCCGGATATACAGCTGCAATATACGCTGCAAGGGCAAATCTAAGTCCTGTATTATATGAAGGACTGGAGCCGGGTGGACAATTGACAACAACAACAGAAGTTGATAATTATCCGGGATATCCTGAAGGAGTTACAGGTCCTGTTATGATGGAAGATCTAAAAAAACAGGCACAACGTTTTGGAACAGATGTAAGATTTGGGTTAGCTACTGCAACAGATCTTTCTGAAAGACCATTTAAAGTTACTATTGATGATAAAAAGATAATTGAGGCAGAAACTTTAATTATTGCAACAGGGGCAACTGCTAAGTATCTTGGTTTAGAATCAGAGACCAAATATAAAGGTCAGGGAGTTTCTGCGTGTGCTACATGCGATGGTTTCTTTTATAAAGGTAAAGATGTTGCTGTTGTGGGTGGTGGTGATACTGCTGCTGAAGAAGCTACATATCTTGCAGGAATTTGTAACAAAGTTTATTTAATCATCCGAAAAGACTACATGCGTGCTTCGAAAGTTATGGTTGAAAAAGTAATTAATACTAAAAACATTGGAGTTCTTTTTGAGCATACAACTAAAGAAATAGTTGGTGATATGAGCGGTGTTACCGGAGCAATTTTAACAAATGGCAAAGGCGAAGATGTTAAATTTGATATTCACGGATTTTTTGCAGCAATCGGTCATAAACCTAACTCTGATATTTTTAAAGATTATTTAGAAACAGACGAAGTTGGTTATATAATAACTGAGCCCGGCAGTTCGAAAACAAAGCTTGATGGCGTGTTTGCTTGTGGTGATGTTATGGATCCTCATTATCGTCAGGCAATTACTGCTGCAGGTTCAGGCTGTAAAGCGGCCATTGATGCTGAAAGATTTTTAGGTTCTCAAGGATAATAAAAAAATATTCGTATAAAAAACAAAGCCGTTTCATTTTTGAAACGGCTTTGTTTTTTGTTTAATTTATATCTGCAATTTTTTCTGCTTTGTAATCTCCGTTTAATAATTTCTTATGAACAGCTTTAAATGCATTTATTGTGTATTCAACATCTTCGAGTGTATGCATGGCTGTTGGAATTAATCTTA
>JAUVUS010000388.1 GCA_030600865.1 Bacteroidales bacterium
CGACAGGCAAGATCCCTCAGTTTCAATTGCACCTTATAAGATATATAATATTGGAAATAGTACTCCTGTAAAACTGAATGATTTTATTGAAGCGATTGAAAAAGCTTTAAATAAAAAAGCAGAACGAAATTTAATGCCTATTCAGCCCGGTGATGTTGAAAAGACTTGGGCCGATGTTACTGATTTAATTGATGATTTAGGATACAAACCTGCAACAGATATTAGTTACGGTGTTAATGAATTTATAAAATGGTATAAATCTTTCTATAAAACTGATTAAATAACATATAATAAATTGTATGTTTTAATTATTATTTTACTGTAGAATTAATACTTTTGTGCAAATTTTAAAATATGATGTCTACCGATTCCAAAAATTTTGCTTTAATAGGTGTTGCCGGTTATATAGCAGAGAGACATTTGCGGGCAATTAAAGAAACAAATAATAAGCTTGTTGCTTCTTTAGACAAATTTGACTGTGTTGGAAAAATTGACAGTTATTTTCCTAATTCAGATTTTTTTACTGAATTTGAACGATTCGACCGGCATATTGATAAATTAAAAAGGGAAGAGACTGTGCTGGACTATGTGAGTATTTGTACTCCAAATTATTTACATGATTCTCATATTCGTTTTGCTTTACGACATGGTGCTGAAGCAATTTGCGAAAAACCTGTTGTTCTAAATCCATGGAATATTGATGCTCTACAAGAAATTGAAAAGGAAACAGGCAAAAAAGTAAACAATATTCTTCAGTTAAGACTGCATCCTTCAATAATTGAATTAAAGAATAGAATAGATAATGGCCCAAAGGATAAAATATATGATGTCGATTTATCTTATATAACATCACGCGGGAACTGGTATTTTATTTCATGGAAAGGAGATTTGCAGAAATCGGGAGGTGTGGCAACAAATATTGGAGTACATTTTTATGATATGCTAACCTGGATTTTTGGTGATGTTGAAGAAAATATTGTACATATCTCAACTCAGTCAAAAGCTGCCGGGTACTTGAAATTGAAAAGAGCAAATGTTCGATGGTTTTTAAGTGTGGATTATAATGATATTCCACTTGAAATAAAGGGTAATGGTCAGAGAACTTACAGGTCAATAACTGTAGATGGTAATGAAATAGAATTTAGTGGAGGTTTTTCTGATTTACATAATTTATCTTATCAGGAAATTCTGAAAGGAAATGGATTTGGATTAGAAGAGACAAAAAAATCTATAGAAACAGTTTATCAAATAAGAAATGCAACTCCTGTTGGATTAAAGGGAGACTATCATCCGATTTTGAAGATGTAGGGTATGTGGTGTAAGGTATAAGGTATAAGGTGTAAGGTGTAAGGTGTAAGGTATGGGGTATAGGATATAAAGTTGAATATTGAAGACGATAAGAAATTAATATGGGAGATTTTAAAAAATTATTAGTTTGGCAAGAGTCTATCAAATTGTGTAAAGAAGTATATGTGATTACTTCAAATGAAAAGTATTCGTTATTTTAATATTGCAAAAGGTTCATGTGCGGAACTATTAACTCAACTTATAATTGCATATGAAACCCTCATGCACAGAAGTATACAACAAGGACATGAATAAAACATGAGGGTTCCATGGTATTAGAATTACTAATTTAGAATTTTGCAGATTCAAAATGATTGAAAAACAGGTGTTTAATTAATATTTGTTCGAATGAAATCGAGTATATTGATAAAGATGATTTTAAGAGATTAGAGGAAAGGTGTAATAAAATCTCAGCAATGCTTTTTAATCTTATTAAGGCAAGAAATAAATTTGAAAATAAAAATTAAAGGTGCAAGGTTTATGGTAAACGGTGTAAGTTTGTAGTAACCGCAAACCTGCCTGTCGGCAGGCAGGCCGTAAACCGCAAACTACGTACCGTAAACCCCAAACCGCATACCATAAACCGAAAAAAATCATGTATAATAAATTAATAAATAAAGAGGCCAAACTAGCTGTAATAGGATTGGGTTATGTAGGATTGCCAATTGCGCTGGAGTTTGCAAAAAAGATTTCCGTAATAGGTTTTGATATTAAGGAAGACCGGGTTGAAATGATGAATAATAAAATTGACCCTAGTAGAGAGTTAGCATCAGAATCATTTGATGGTTGTGACATTAGGTTTACAGCTAATATAGAAGATTTAAGGGAAGCTAATTTTTATATTATTGCAGTTCCAACTCCAATTGATGATCATAATTTACCAGATTTAGTTCCTGTTCTTAAAGCTTCAGAAACTGTTGGTAAAGTGTTGAAGGAAGGGGATTATGTTGTATATGAATCTACAGTATATCCAGGTGCTACCGAAGAGGATTGTGTCCCTGTTTTAGAAAAAGAATCCGGATTAAAATATATTGAACAGTTTAAGGTAGGTTTTTCACCCGAAAGAATTAATCCCGGCGATAAAGTAAATACATTAACAACTATTGTGAAAGTGAGTTCCGGTTGTGATGCTGAATCTGCAGAGAATATTGCAAAAGTATATGAACTGGTAATAAAAGCAGGTGTTCACCGGGCAAGTTCAATAAAGGTAGCTGAGGCTTCAAAAATTATTGAAAATACCCAAAGAGATATTAACATTGCTTTCATGAATGAACTTTCAATTATTTTTAATCGTATGGATATTAATACATTTGAGGTATTAGAAGCAGCAGGAACAAAATGGAATTTTTTGAAATTCTTCCCGGGCCTGGTAGGTGGTCATTGTATTGGTGTTGATCCGTATTATCTTACTCATAAAGCAAAACAATTAGGTTATCATGCTCAGATGATAAATTCCGGTCGTTTTATTAATGACTCAATGGGAGGATATGTTGCAAAGCAAATTGTTAAAAAACTTGTACAGGCAGGGAAAAATATCCAGGAATCAAAAGTTTTAATTATGGGTATAACTTTTAAAGAAGATGTTAGTGATATCCGTAATTCTAAAGTAGTTGATGTTTACCGTGAATTATTATCTTATGGAGTAAAAGTTGATGTTGTTGATCCTTACGCTGATCCGGAAGAAGTAAAAGAAGAATATCAATTTGATTTAACTAAAGAAGCAGCTAAGGATTATGACGTAGTTATTGCGGCTGTGAGTCATGATAAATATATTGATTTAGATGAAGAGTATTTTAAATCTATAACTTTGCAAAATGCATTATTTGTAGATATCAAAGGAATATATAGAAATAAAATAAAAGAATTAAATTATTGGAGTTTGTAATATAATCCATGAGTCTTGGTTATCTAAATAGAGAAAACGGAAATATTGATATTAATTTATATGAAAGGGCAAGGAGTTTTCGTGGCAAAAGAAAATAGCCACTAAAACACAAAAACC
>JAUVUS010000443.1 GCA_030600865.1 Bacteroidales bacterium
GGCTTAAAAAGTTTTACACAAACTAACACAGGGAAATGTATTTTATCGAATATACTCGACGGAATAGATGATACATTAATGCTACTGCAAAGCAACTTAAAAGATAAAATAGAGATTGAAAAAATTTATGATAATAAAATAAAATCAATTTATTGTTTTAATAGTGAACTTAACCAGGTTTACATGAACATTTTAAAAAACTCGCTTTATGCCATAAAGGACAAAGGGAAAATTACAATTACGACATCATTGATTGATAAAAACGAAGCAAATAAATATAAATTGGAAGGTAATTATATAAAAGTTAGTATTAAAGATACGGGTTACGGGATTTCAGATAAAATTATGGACAATATATTTTTACCATTCTTTACAACAAAAGAAGTCGGGGAAGGAATCGGTCTGGGTTTATCGCTTAGTTACGGAATTATCAAAAAACACAAGGGTAAAATAATTGTTAATTCACAAGTTAACAAAGGATCGGAATTTATTTTATTTATCAATACAGAACTTTCTCCTCAATAAAATAATCTATCTAATATTGCATAAGCCCAAAATAGTTTATTTATTATTTTTGATATTAAGAACTTAACTGTTATTTGTTTCGTAAATGTATTTTGGTTTTACTATTAAATAATTAAAATTGTTATGAACTTCTACAAACCTTTAATTCACGGTCGATTAATAAAACGCTATAAGCGATTTTTAGCAGATGTCAAATTAGATAATGGCGAAATAGTAACTGCCCATTGTACCAATACAGGCTCAATGAAAAGCTGCCTGGAAGACAATGCAGAAGTTTATTTATCACCGGTTGATGATCCTAATCGTAAAACAAAATTTACCTGGGAAATGATCAAAATTAATGGTGATTGGGTTGGAATAAATACCGGAAATCCAAACAAACTCGCATTTGACACCGTTAAAAATGGGAAAATCGAAAAATTACAAGGATATACTGAAGTAAAACGAGAAGTAAAATTTGATGACAGCCGTTTTGATGTAATGGCAAAAAACGAAACGGAAACTTGTTTTATTGAAGTTAAAAATGTTACACTTAAAGAAGGAAATTATGCCCTTTTCCCTGATGCAGTTACAAGCCGCGGGAAGAAACACCTCGAAACATTAATAAAAGTTAAAGAACAAGGTATGCGAGCAGTAATGTTATATATAATACAAAGGATGGATGTTGACATTTTTGCTCCGGCAAAAGAAATTGACCCGGAATATACCAAGACTCTTAAAAAAGCATACGCAAAAGGAGTAGAAATTATTCCTATGCAAGCTAAAGTGACTCCTGAAAAAATTGAACTAATAAAAGAACTTCCTTTTGAAATTTAATTGTTGATATCCTTGACCTTATATTCAATAAATTCATATCGCTGATTTCTTAATTGTGGAGTAAAGCCAGCTTCATGAATAGCATTCTGTATGCCCTCGGCATCGAATTTATAACTTGCACCGGCAGAAGAAACAACATTTTCTTCTATCATTATTGATCCAAAATCGTTCGCCCCTGCATGTAAGCATATTTGAGCAATATCTTTACCAACTGTTAACCACGAAGCCTGAATATTCTTAATATTTGGCAACATTATTCGACTTATTGCAATTATCCTGATATATTCTTCAGATGTAACCTGGTTTGTTATTCCAAATTCTTTTTGTAAAAAGGTATTTTCATCCTGAAATGGCCATGGAATAAAAGCTAAAAATCCCGGCGATGATTCCGGCTTTTCAGATTGCACATCTCTAATAGCAATTAAATGTTCTATTCTCTCTTTTTTAGTCTCAACATGCCCAAACATCATGGTTGCTGATGTAATCATATTCAGATTATGAGCTTCGCGCATAACATCAAGCCATTGCTGAGTAGTTGCTTTAGCAGGCGAGATACTTTTTCGAACACGATCGCATAAAATCTCAGCACCTGCACCTGGTAAACTATCTAATCCGGCATCTATTAATGATTCCAGTATTTCACGATATGATTTTTTCTCCAGTCGTGCAATATGAACAATTTCAGGAGGCCCTAAAGCATGTAATTTAATATTTGGATACAATGATTTTAGCTCCTTAAACAGGTTTGTATAAAAATCCAATTTCAATTTCGGATGTAAACCGCCTTGTAATAATATCTGTTCTCCGCCTAAGTTAAAAAGTTCTTCAATTTTCGTTTTATATTCATCAATAGTGGTTATATAAACATCCTTATCATTAGGTTTTTTGTAAAAATTACAAAACTTACATTGCGATATACAGGCATTTGTAATATTAATATTTCTGTCGATTTGCCATGTAACAATATTACCGGGCTTCTGAGTTTGTTTTAATTGATTGCCCAAATAAATCAATTCTTCTAAAGGAGCTTGCTCATACAACAAAAGGCCTTCTTCTATTGTTAAAAACTCAAAGTTTAGTGCTTTTTTATATAAATCTGTAAAAACCATATTTTAAAATGTGAACACAAAATTAATCAAATAAAAGCTGTCAATTTAGTTAAGCAACAAAATAATAATTCAAGGATCAAAATTATTAACTTTACAATCTGTAACTAAAAATATTTAACTATGAATATTAAAATAACTAAAATAAAAGAAATTCAGGTTGATTTACCTGTGATATACCTTGCTGAAAAAGAAGAAGATTTAAAAAACTTATCATTTTCTCCAACCGAATATGTGTATATAAAAAAACAGGCATCTGATAAGAAAACCAATATCAAAATTAATTCATATCCTAAATGGTCGTACATACATTGGGTTAATACAGAAAC
>JAUVUS010000158.1 GCA_030600865.1 Bacteroidales bacterium
AATGCAAAGTTATATTCCCGGAAATTAAACCTGAATGAATTAGCACTATTATTTAAAACTGACAAAACGGGGAATTCGGAATCATATCAACTCCCCGACAAATTAGCATTACAATTAAGATTAAACATTGAAAATTTCGAAGCAGGCAAGTTTTATGCAACAAATATTAAAGGAAATCTGAACTATAAACCCAGAATGTTTTCTTTACATGAAATATCTTTTAATTCAATGAACGGTAAAGTAAAAGCCGGTGGTGTGATAATTCAAAAATTCAACAATGATTTTTTGGTTAAAACACAAAGCAGGCTTACAAATATTAACATGAACAAGCTGTTTTATTCATTTAATAATTTTGGACAATCTTTTATCACCAATCAAAATCTGGGGGGCAGCTTAACAGGAGATGTTTATTTTTCTTCGGAATGGTCCGATAAAATTGAAATATACAAAAGTACAGTAAGCTCTGAATGCGATATTACCATTTCAAATGGAGAACTGAATAATTTTGAGCCTCTGTTAGGACTTTCAAGGTTTATTGACGTTGACGAACTAAAAAAGATTAGATTTTCAACTTTGAAAAATAAAATTACAATTAGAGATGAACAAATAATCATTCCACAAATGGATATTGAATCATCTGCACTAAATCTTAAAGCTTCAGGGATTCACCAGTTTAGCAATGAATATACATACCATACAAAAGTATTATTATCAGATTTGTTATCGGGTAAAATGAAAAAATCTAACCGCAAAAAACAAGTTGATGAAAACATAGAAGAAGATGATGAAGGAAGAGTAACTTTATATTTGATTATAGAAGGCGATAAAGATAAAAGTAAAGTTAAATATGACAGAAAAGCGGCACGTACAGTGCGAAAGGAAAATTTGAAAGATGAACGTAAAGAACTAAAGCAGATTTTAAACGAAGAGTTTGGATGGTTTAAAAAAGATAGTACAATAAATTCCAAAGCTGTTCAAGACAATGATCAGAACAAATTTGAAATTGAATTTGAAGAAAATCAGCCGGAACAAAAAAAGGAAGAAGAAATAGAATCTGATCAAAAGTTTATTATCGAATGGGAAGAAGACACTATAAATAACATGTTACAATAATTTAAGATATTTTTATACCGGACTCGTTTATAAATAATTATATTATTTTTACGGTGTTTATTAAATAATTTTATTGACCTTGAATATTTATACAAAAAAACAAAAATGGAAACTCTTATTGCTTGTTGTTGCAGTTGTAATAGGAGTTTTAACATTCCTTACTACCAATAATCTTGCTCAGAAATTGTCAGTTGAAGAGCGTAAAAAAGTTGAGTTATGGGCTCTGGGTATGCGTCAACTTTCGGCTCTTGATAACGAAGAAAAAGATTACACATTTATTCTCGAAGTAATCAAAAACAACGAAACTGTTCCGGTTATTCTTACCGATAAAGAAGGTCAAATAATATCGTCACGAAACCTGGATCCCAATAAAGAAAATGATCCCAAATACCTGAGCAAGCAGCTCGGCAAAATGAAAAACGACAATGATCCAATTGAAATAACTTTATTAGACGGGAATAAGAATTTTATTTATTATAAAGAATCAACGTTATTAACGCGCCTTTTTTATTTCCCGATAATTCAATTTGGCGTAATAACGTTGTTTCTGCTGGTTTCATATATCGCATTTAATGTGTCGCGAAAAGTTGAACAGAACCAGGTTTGGGTTGGAATGTCAAAAGAAACTGCTCATCAACTAGGCACACCAACTTCTTCGTTAATGGCTAGTCTAGAATTATTAAGATTAAAAAATGTGGATGAAAAAATTGTTGTCGAATTCGAAAAAGATGTTAAAAGACTGGAAAAAATTACCGAGCGATTTTCAAAAATTGGCTCTGTCCCTAAACTCGAAAAACAGGATATTGTTAGTGTTTTAATAAATACTGTAAATTATATTAAAGCCCGATCTTCAGATAAAATAAAATTTAAACTAAATTTTTCAGAGAATGATAAAATTCTGGTGCCATTTAATGCATCCTTATTTGAATGGGTCGTAGAAAATTTATTAAAAAACGCCATCGATTCAATGGAAGGGAACGGAAACATAACAATTAATATTGATGATAGAATACAGTTTTTATTTATTGATATTATTGATGAAGGAAAAGGTTTGCCTAAATCAAAATATAAAACAATCTTTCAACCGGGATATACTACAAAACATCGAGGATGGGGACTGGGCCTGTCTTTGTCAAAAAGGATAATAGAGTTATACCACGACGGAAAAATATTTGTAAATCATTCCGAAATTGATAAGGGTACAAGTATGCGAATTGTTATGAAAAAGCAACAGCTTCAGAAGTTCTGACCTGATTGCTAAATATCAACATATTGGAAACGTTTCTTCGTTAATTATTATTCGATATTCAAAAAAAAGTAATATGTGATAGCTGACAATCTTAACAAAGTCGTTACATTAAGGTATGATTTCTGAAATTTTATATTGATCAATAAGTACCTGTAAGCTTTGAGTCATTTTTTCTTTTTTTATTCAAATATTAATTTATACTTTTGCACGATGTAATTTTTAGAAGGCGTGGATCAATTAAGCAAATATCGGATTGTTTATCAGGGCTTAAACGTAGGATTGCATGAATTCGATTTTGAAATTGATGATTTGTTCTTTGAGAGTTTGGAATATTCAGACATTAAAAAAGGTGGTCTAAAAGCAAAGGTTTATTTAAATAAAAAATCAACTTTTTTGGAATTAGACTTTAAGATTGATGGATATGTTGAATTAATTTGTGATCGTTGTTTAGACGAATACAAACAGCCGGTTAATTACGAAGGAAAACTGTATGTTAAGTTTTCGGAAAAAGAAGATGAACTGGCCGATGATGTAATTTGTTTATTACCTACAGATCATGAATTAGACATTTCTCATTATATCTACGAAAGCATAAATTTGAGTATTCCTTTAAAACGAGTTCATCCCGACGATGGAGAAGGGAACGTAACTTGTAATCCGGAAATGTTAGAAAAATTAGAAAACTATAAAACAGGTGAACCTGCCGACGACGATATTGATCCAAGGTGGGAAGATTTAAGAAATTTAAAGGCAAATAAATAATAATTAGAAGAAATGGCACATCCAAAGAGAAAAACATCGAAACAGAGAAGAGACAAGAGAAGAACACATTACAAAGCAACACCACCAACTGTTGCAGCATGTTCAAATTGCGGTGCTACACATGAGTATCACAGAGTTTGTCCTGAGTGCGGATATTACAAAGGACAATTAGCTGTTGATAAAGAAGTAAACGCATAGCTTAAGAAATTCAAACTCGTATGAGAATTGGAATAGATATTATGGGTGGCGATTTTGCTCCTGAAGCTACGGTTTTAGGGGCAATTTTAGCTCATAAAGAAATGTCATCCGAAGATCAAATTGTACTTATCGGAGATCAGGAGAAAATTATTGAAATATTAAATCGTGAAAAAATAAATCCTGATAGTTTTGACATTATTCATGCATCACAGGTAATAGAAATGCATGATCACCCGGCAAAAGCTTTTGCCAAAAAGCCGGATTCCGGTATTGCAATAGGATATGGACTTTTATTAAAAGGCGAAATTGCGGGATTTGCCAGTGCAGGAAATACCGGTGCTATGCTGGTTGGTGCAATGTATACTGTTAAATCAATTCCCGGTGTTATACGTCCGGTAATTACAGCATCTATACCAAAACCAGATGGTTCGTATTCAATAATACTTGATGTTGGGATTAATCCCGACACAAAACCGGATGTACTTTACCAGTATGGAATTTTAGGATCGATTTATGAAGAACATGTGCATAACATAAAAAACCCAAAAATTGCTTTAATGAATATTGGTTCTGAAGAAGAAAAGGGGAATCTGGTTACAAAATCAGCACATGAGTTAATGAAAGACTCCCCTGACTTTAACTTTATTGGAAATATTGAAGCTAATGAAATATTTAGTGAAGATAAAGCTGATGTTATTGTTTGTGACGGATTTGTTGGCAATGTAATATTAAAAGAAGCTGAAGCTTTTTACACTTTATTTAAGAAAAGGAAAATTCAGGACGAATTACTTGAGAAGTTCAATTTTGAAAATTATGGTGGGACTCCAATTTTAGGAGTAAATAAGAATATAGTAATTGGTCATGGTATTTCGAATGATGTGGCCATTAAAAATATGATTCTCCATACGAAAGAAGTGATTAAAGCAAACCTTTCTGAAAAAATCAAAGTGGCATTTAAATGACAAAATTAAGAACAACAATTACAGGCATAGGAGCATTTGTTCCGGATTATATCCTTACCAATGACGAATTGAGTAAAATGGTCGATACTTCTGATGAATGGATTATGACCAGAATTGGGATTAAGGAAAGACATATTATCAAAGAGGAAGGAGAGGGATCTTCGTTTGTAGGTGCTAAGGCTGTACAACAGTTGCTTGAAAAAACAAATACTTCACCCGACGAAGTTGACTTGTTAATTTGTGCTACCGTTACTCCCGATCATCAATTTCCTGCAACAGCAAATATTATTAGTGATAAAGTTGGAATTAAAAATGCATTTAGCTTTGATTTAAATGCCGGATGTTCAGGATTTTTATATGCTTTAACAACTGCATCGAAATTTATCGAATGTGGGTCACATAAAAAAGTGGTTGTAGTTGGTGCCGAAAAAATGTCATCAATTGTTGATTACCAGGATCGTGCAACTTGCCCTATTTTTGGTGACGGAGCAGGAGCTGTCCTTTTAGAACCAACAACTGAAGATATTGGTATTGTTGATTCTAAATTACAGTCAGATGGAGTTGGAAGAATTCATTTACACCAGAAAGCAGGAGGTTCTGTAAAACCATCTTCGCACGAAACAATAGATGCGCGTGAACATTATATTTACCAGGAAGGTCAACCTGTTTTCAAATGGGCAGTTTCGAAAATGGCAGATGTTTCGATTGAGGTGATGGAAAGAAACGGAATTACACCTGAAACTTTAGCATGGCTAGTTCCACATCAGGCAAATATGCGTATTATCGAAGCTACTGCAAAGCGTATGGGTATTAAGAAAGAACAAGTAATGATTAATATCCATAGATATGGTAATACTACGTCTGCTACATTACCCCTTTGTTTGTGGGAATGGGAAGATCAATTAAAGAAAGGCGATAATATTATTCTTGCAACATTTGGTGCCGGATTTACCTGGGGAGCTATGTATGTGAAGTGGGGATACGATGGTAAAGATGTAAAGAAATAATTATATTTAATTTAAATTATGAATAAGGCTGTTAAGAATTTTTAGCAGCCTTTTTTATTAAGAAATTTAAAACTATATTTAGTATTTAATTTTTATGATTATGAGATTTTTTTTATTTAACGTATTTCAATTCTTAATTATTTTAATAATCTCAGTTAGTTGCGAGAAAGAAGAGAACCCTCCGATAGCAAAATTCTCAACAATAAAGGTTGAAAAAGATCGGAAAGTATATGTAACATTTCATGACGAATCAATTAATAAGGCAAATTCCTGGAAATGGACTATTAGTGGCTATAATTCTACTCAAACTTCAACAGAACAAAATCCTACAATTGTATTTGATAAAGAGGGTAAATATGATGTTACATTAGTGGTTTCAAATGATGGAGGATCAGATGATGTTATTAAAGATGATTTTTTATACATTTCACGTTTTAACAGTTTGATGCCGGCGGATGCAATAATTCAGCACGAAGAGGAGAATGTTATTCTGGAAGCTAAATCATACTGTTTAATAGCAAGCTTTGAAGGAAGAGGACACGACTGTCATATTGAAACTTTTGGCACAGATATTAATGGAGAGCAAGTTGGCATATTGATCTATTGGGACCTTTTATTAAATTTTTATATGTATGAATCCTATACTCTTGGATTATCAGAAGACTTAGTTTTTTTTAATGTAACCAACAATAGTAATAGCAATTTTGATTATTTTATAGTTAATCGGGGAACAGAATATGAATCGCTTGAACAGTTCGTAATTCCAAATGATGGTATTAAACATGGAACCGGGTATTACCTGGCAAATAATAATATGGAAGTAAGAGCATATTCACAGGAAGGTTATGCTGCCTGGAAAGATAATGATAATTTTAATATTCCCTGGAAAGATAATCAGGTTGTTGATTTAACAACTAATCAAATAAAACATGAAAAGAGTAGTTTGCTTATTAACTCAAAAGCATATTATCCTTCTATAAACTTGAAAAGTAAACATACACCAGAACAAAAGATTTCGGAAAACTCTGTTATC
>JAUVUS010000452.1 GCA_030600865.1 Bacteroidales bacterium
ACTTCACGTTCTGTTTTTGATTGATCTTTAGAAAAATCAAGTGAATAACAACATAGAATATTTTTAAGATCAAGCCCATTAGTGCCATGGATTCGCTGATCATTTTTAAAAGCGCCACCATCTGTTGTGGCATAATACAATTCATTGCTTATGGGTAAATAAGCTCCGGAAAGAATAGGCTCATTGTTTTTTAATAGTGCGATCAAAACCCCAAACCAGGGAATTTGAGCAGCATAGTTCGATGTGCCGTCCAAAGGATCAATGATCCAGGTGTATTCGCTGCTCTTGTCGATAAATCCATTTTCCTCGCCATGAATGTTGTGGTCAGGATAGCTTTGACGAATGAGTTCGGTGATTCTTTTTTCAGATTTCAAGTCGTAGTCTGTTACGATATTGCTTTGATCCTGCTTGGTCTGATAATCTGAAACTGATCCAAAGCCTTGTTTTAGTATTTCACCGGAAACCAAGAGAAGTTTTTTTAAAAATTCTACAGTCATAATTAATGTTAAACTTTTTAGCTCTCAATAAAAAAACAGAAAGTGAAATTAGTATCAGAAACCGATTTCTAAAGATAAAATAATCAAGTGCAAATTCTGAAGTGTACGTAGTTATTGTGTGCGAGGCAACATCATTTTATTCATCAGAAGAGTTCAAGCACAATATTACTGACTCACCAATAATGATGTTTTAGATCGTTCGTTCTCTGGGTGTTTTCGAAAATGAATTAAGGGAAATGTGGCTATTTAGCTTTTTTTGGTTGCTTTATTGCTTTTGGTGGCTTTATTACTTTGCCGTTTTTAACTTCACCAACATAATGGACGTCATACATATTTTCATAATTTTTCATTGCCATTTGAATTTGTTGTTCCGTTTCACGCCATATCTTGATGCCTCTATTTTCGCCTCTACGACGTAATTCCATATAAAAACCGCTTTTTAATTTTACTTCTCTCGTTACAGGCCTTGCCATATTTCAGTTTTTTTTAAATGTAAATGTCAGATTTTATATCCAACATTAATCAATAAAGAAAATGATTTTGTGAATCCGATAATAATTGAACTATCAAAAGTACAAAAGGTTTAATCGGATAGCTTCTTTATAATTCGCAAAGGTAGCTATTTTATCTTTTAAAACGGCTTTTATACCCTGTTATTTTAGTATAAGCAAAGAAATTCACGTGCTGTGAATGTGGTCAGTAATTATTCTAAGGATTAACGTGTCAGACGGCTATGAGATAACTTTCAAAAACAGCAATCTTAGTGGTTCTGATAGAAAAATTAAGTTTTTTTATTTGATTAAAGATCCATTAGTTTAGTACTGATATAATATATATACCCGTTGTGTGAATTAGCAACCGTCATTGCGAATGCGAAGCATGTGTCAACTTTGTAGAGATTACGGTGCGATACTTGTAATGACATATTTTATTGATTTTCTGTAATCTAAAATTAATTCATACAACGGGTTTAAATATTGAAATCAAAATAAGAAATGAATTAACTGTAATTTTGTTATAGATTGTACTGATACCAATAACAATTGATCACAAAGAAAAATTGATAGTAAATTCAACCTATTATCAAGCGTACAGATTTTTAAGTCAACTATAAAAATATGACTGAAGACATTGCTCAATATATCAGCCGGATATTGCCGATTGATGGTAAAAACCTGAATATCTTTCTGTCAAAGTTTACTCCGGAATCATTGAAAAAAGGAGATTACTTTATCAAAGAAGGGCAGATTAGTCGCAAAGTTGGCTTTATTATCAAAGGTTCTATGCTTTGTTCTTATAATAAAAATGGAGAGCAAGTAATCGATGAGTTTTCTCTGGACAAAGAATTTATTACAGACTACAATAGTTTTTTAACAAATACACCTGCTGATAAAGATGTAATTTGTTTAGAAGACACCGAATTGATGGTAATAAGTTATAAAGATTTGCAAGAACTTTATGCCATGGATTCTGCATTTGAAAAAGCAGGAAGGTTAATCGCAGAAACGCTGTTTATGAGTTGGCAATTGAAAGCTAAATCCCTCATGCTTGACGATGCAGAAGAACGCTATCTTAAATTAATCACAAGAAGACCAGACCTTCCACAACGCGTACCACAATACTTAACCGCTTCTTACTTAGGCGTAAAACCTGAAACATTAAGCCGTATCAGGAAAAAACTTGCATTGAGATAATCACTCCTTTTCTTTCTTGACATAGGTCAACGAGATTGACCTGCGCCTATGCATAATTTTGTTTTATAAATAACTAAAACAGCATTATGGAAAAGAAATATTTAGTGTTAGGCGCCACAGGCAGTATAGGATTTGCTTTTACCAATGAACTACTTGCTCATGGAAATAAAACGACCATTCTTGTCAGGAACAAAAAAAAGGCAGAAGCTTTATTTAAAAACAATAAGCTTCTTGAAATCATTGAAGGAAATGTTACTGATTCTGAAAAATTAAAAGAGCTTGCAATAGATAAGGATGTGATCTTTCACGGCATAAACTACCCTTATAATTTGTGGGATAAGTTTATGAAACTTGTTACCAGGAATGTAATTGAGGCCTCCAAACAGAACAAAGCAACCATTTTATTTCCGGGGAATATCTACTCTTTTGGAAACGTATCTGAAAAAATAACTGAAGAGAGTATTCCAAAGCCAACAACAAAGAAAGGAGAGATTAGATTAGAGCTTA
>JAUVUS010000317.1 GCA_030600865.1 Bacteroidales bacterium
AATATTACCCAAAGCAGCAAATTCCCATTCTGCTTCAGTAGGCAGTCTGTAACGAGGCAGCACTATTCCATCCTCCATCCTAACCCTTCTTTCACCTGTACTGTTAGGATTCAAATCTTGCATGTTCCTGTTTACCAAACCTTCATACTGGCCTGAAAGGTAGGCTTCAGTATTAAAATTGTTCTCATTCAACTGGTCAGGGTCTAAATCAAGGATTCCACGTTCAACTAAAAGCATCTCATTTACCCTGTCTGTTCTCCAGGCGCAATAATCATTAGCTTGAATCCAGCTAACTCCAACTACAGGATAATAATGGTAGGCCGGATGCCTGAGATAGAGTTCAACCATTGGCTCATTGTAACCTAACCTGTCGCGCCAAACAACTGTGTCAGGAAGTGCTTTTGTGTAAACTTCAGGATAATCCGTCCCAAAAACCCTGTTCACCCAATAAAGATACTCAAGGTAATCCAGATTAGAAACTTCTGTTTCATCCAGGTAAAAGGTTTTAACAGTTACGGTTCTTGGTGTATGATCCCATTCAAACATTGGGTCATCATAATTGGCACCCATAGTAAAGTTACCACCTTCAATCAAAACAAGGCCAGGCCCGGCAATTTGCCCCCTAAATTCGGCAACTTCAAATCCACCATTTTTCGTATTATTATATTCCCAGCCTGTAGTAGCTGATTTTTGCTTCGAACAAGAAGTTAACAAAAGTACCGAACTAAAAATTACTGCTAATGCTAAAAAACTGAAATACTTCATCTGTTTAAAATTTTGATGCAAACATAACTAAAATTCCGGACATTTTATTGCACCGGGTCTATTTCTTTTTTTATTACAATTAAACAACATTGTTACAGACACTTCATGTGCGCCACTGGTTGCATTCTTAAGTTTCGACAAAGTCAAATCATAAGAGTAGCCAAAATTAAATCTTTTTAGTTCTAATCCAACAAGAAAAATTGCACCATCTCCATTTTCGATGTTGTGTCTGTACCATACACCTACTATTAATGGTGACCTATAAAGGTAAAGGCCAAAGTTAACCTGTTGTGCACCTTGTTGATACTGGTATAGAATATTTGGCGCAATATAAAATTTACTGCTTTCGGTTCTGTAATTACTTTCCGAAAGATTAAAGCGGGCACCTGCATGAAAAGTATATTTTCTGTATAGTAAATTATTCTCTGTGTTGCTATAATAATTCAGACCTGGCTGGGTTAAATGATGAGCTGCAATACCCACAAAATATTTTTCTTTGATTCCAAGAACTAATCCCGTGGTAAAATCAGGAACTGTAACAGAAGTATTATCCACAGGTAGTTCACCCGAGTTTGCCGGATTAATTTCTCCCGAAACAGGATCGATCATATCAGAATACACAAGTTCATCCCAATTTAATTTTTGTTGATGTATTGTCGCTTCAAATCCTGCGTTTAGTTTTAAACTACTGCTTAATTTCAAATGATATGAATAAATTGCACTAATTCTCATTGTATTCATCATTCCATTACCAGCATTATCAGAGGTAAAAATTACACCTATACCGCCAGATAAAGCATTAATATAATGATCGGCAGATGCACTATATGTAGTAAAATCATTTGAAAATGAAGGCCACTGCTTCCTGTAATTAAAAATCAGCCTCGAACATTCTCCTGTCCCGGCCAAAGCAGGGTTTAAATAAATGGGATTTGAATAAAACTGTGAAAAAGAGGGATCCTGACCATACCCCGATTTAAACATAAATAATAAATAAATACCCGGTATAGCTAATTTATAATAGCTAAACTGAAACCAATAATCCTGATTGAATGGTATTTTACAATTGATTTCCAAACTGTTCTGCGATTTATCTAAAAAAACAATATAAACCTTACTATAACGTTAATAACCTAATTTTAGTTTCGATAATAAATATTTTTAAACAATTTAATATCAAGTTTTTGTAAACTGATAATGAACATGAATTAAAACAAATAAAGAAACGAATAAAACTAAACCAATGAGTTACTTTATACGAAAATGGTAAAGTTTAGCGTTTCAGTGTACAATAAAAACTATTACCGGATAGAAAATTTACTTTTATTTATTTTTACAAACTTTATTACCTAATTCTCAATTATAAACTATGAGAACGAAATATTTTATTATTTATGTTTTAATGCTTGTTCCCGGTTTCCTTTTTTCTAATGTTCAAAGATATGAAAGAAACATTAGCTGGAAAGGGATACAAGAAATTAAAATTTCAGAGAATGAATCAATTCCTTTACTGAGATTTGATGGCTCAATCAATGAGTATGAAAATAATTTTTTACCTGTTTATTTTGAAAGAATACCCATAGATTATGTAGCTTCTGATTTAAAGATTGAATTATTAAACAAAATATTTGAACCAGTTCCTGAAGAAGAAATTTATGCTATTGATGGTGTAGAAAAAATAAAAGAAGAAATTGATTTAGCGAGCAATATTTCCTTTGAAAGAAAAAAGCCTTTTGCCACTTTTTCTTTTATTCCAATCCGAAAAAATGAAATTACAGGTTTTTATGAAAGACTTGTATCATTTGAAATTAGAATTTCCTACAGTCAAATAAATAAGGAACAATCGCAGTATAAATCTTTTTCTTATAAAGCTAGCTCTGTACTGGCAAGTGGAAACTGGTATAAAATTGCAGTTAATAACACAGGGATTCATAAAATTTCTTACCAGGCTTTATCTGATATGGGTATAGATGTTAATAATATAAATCCAAAAAACATCAGGATATATGGCAATGGTGGTGGAATGTTGCCCGAAAATCCTACGATACCGAGGTATGATGATTTACAGGAAAATGCAATTTTTGTTGCCGGTGAAAATGATGGGAGTTTTAATTCAGGTGACTATATTTTGTTTTACGGGCAATCTCCAAATATTTGGAAATTTGATGATTTGTTTTACAAGAGTATTCATCTATATTCAGACTATACTTATTATTTTATTACCGTTGACATGGGAGAGGGCAAACGTATTCAAAACCAACCATCATCAGGCTTAAGCACAACCTTTACTTCAAAAAAATATAACTATGGTTATCATCATGAGTACGAGGACAGAAATCTTATTGGATCGGGAAGAATATGGTACGGAGAAAAATTTGACCTTAATACTGAAATTATTGAGGAAATTAACTTCACTGACCTTGATATAAACTCAAAAATTTCTTTTACGTCTGATGTTGCAGCAAAATCAGATATTACCAGTTCTTTCAATTTTTTTATCAATAGTGAAAACATTTTAAATTTAAGTGTTCCGCCAACTAATAGCTCCAATATAAATTCTGATTTTGCAAAAACTAGGTTTGATTCGACTTCATTTTATGTCAGCAGTCCGAATCTCGTCGTAAAAATTGTTTATAATAAACCTTTATCTACATCGGTTGGTTGGTTAAATTATTTCAACATTAATGTTATAAAACATCTAAACTTTAATGGGGGACAAATGGGATTTCGTGATTTACGGACGGCAAACCAAAATCTCGTAACGGAATATACCTTATCAAAAGTTACTACTAATGTAACAGTTTGGAATGTAACCGACCCTTTAAACGTGGCAAAAGTTGAAACAACCAGCCAAAACAGCAAACTCATTTTCAAGGTTGAATCGAATGAATTAGAAGAATTTGTTGCTTATAACGGGTCTTCGTATTATTCTGCAAACTATATAGGTAAGGTTGAAAATCAAGATTTACATGGGCTTGTTGAATATGAAATGATAATAATCACACATCCCTCATTTAAAAATGAAGCTTTGCGCCTTGCAGATTTTCATATCAATTTAGATAATAGGAGTGTGGTTGTGGTAGAATTACAAGAGAGTTATAATGAGTTTTCAAGTGGGTCGCAAGATATATCGGCTATCAGAGATTTCGTAAAAATGCTTTACGACAGAGCATCTCCCGGCAATGAGCCTAAGTACCTGCTTCTATTTGGTGATGGTTCGTATGATAATAAGAACAGGGTTGAGAACAATACAAACTTTATTCCTACATGGGAGTCGTATGAATCACTTAATCCGGTGAGTTCTATAGTAACCGATGATTTTTATAGTTTATTAGATGGTGACAATTCTGTGGATATTGGAATTGGCAGATTTGTAGTTAGTTCCGAAAATCAGGCAATAAGTGCTGTTGATAAGGTAATACACTA
>JAUVUS010000454.1 GCA_030600865.1 Bacteroidales bacterium
CTTTTAAAATATATCTTTTAACTAATGTTCCTGTCTCAATATTATATTTAAAAATACCAGAATAAAGTAAAGAGTCTGCAACTATTTTTCTGGGATTATCCCATGCAGAGCATACCCAAAGATGTTTCCGTTTCGGATCAACTTCCATTCCTATAACTGCTAAAATGTTATCCTGACCAGATTTGATAAAATCATGAATTATTCCTTCCTGATTTATAGAAACGATCTTCCTTTTATTTATAGAACTTATGTATAATGTTTGAGTTTGCTTATCATAAGCAACACCTTCAGGAATTAAATCTTTTTCGTCCAGAACATAAGCTATTGTACTATTATTTATAGGTTCTGTATCTTTTAAAGCAATCGATAAATAATTCTCAAAATTGTCCAGTTTGCTGATAAACTGATATTGATTCTGATTTAATCGTTCATAAGTTAAATGTGAGTGAATATTTATTGCTGATTTTAATACTTCTCCTGCTTTTTCGGATTGATTTACACTCATTAATGCATCAGCAAAAAGTATTTTAAAACTGAAATCGTTTGGTGCAAATGAATAAACTTTTTCAGCATAAGTTAAATAATCAGAATAATTTGAGTCATTTAAGGCTTTATAGGCATTATTCCAATATTCCATAAGTTGTGCTGTTGAAGGTGTTTGCTCTGTTTTAATTACCACCGAAGAATTATTGGAGTCACACGAAAACAGAAAAATAACCAGGCTTAGCAATAAAAGTTTTTTCATATAAATTGTATTTAAATTATATTGTCTAAATTTAATGATTAATTTATAAACTAATACCCTATATAATTATGGAAAATTCTGAAATTCAACAAGATTCAACATTAGAGAAAAATGAAATGGTAATTGACAAGAAAAGTCTGACTTATTTAACAGAAACACGAAAATGGACCATGTTTTTAGCTATTCTGGGTTTTATTTTCATAGGTTTGCTAGCTATAGGAGTTTTAATACTTGGTTTAGTAGGAGCAGGTTTTGGAGGTTTAATGGGGGGGAGTGAAATGTTTATAATCTTTGTAGTATATATAGTTATAGGTGTTCTGTACTTTTTCCCAATTTATTATTTGCTGAAATTTTCGGTTAACATGAAAAAAGCCATTGAGCAAGCTGAACAAAAAGATCTTACTGTAGCTTTTGAATATTTAAAATCACATTATAAATTTATTGGAATATTAACTATAGTTATTTTTGGTTTGTATATTCTTATTGGTATTGTAGCTGCTATAGTCGGAATGGCTTCAATGTTTTAAAATTTCTTCCCAATTTATCTAAAATCAAAAGGGTCGTTTTGACTTCATTACCATAACTATGGAGTTTAAACGACCCGGATTTGACGATTAAATATGAATTAAGTTCAACGTACATTCTTGTGCGTTGATTTATTTTGTTACAAAAATCCAAAAAATAGTTCATAATCAAATTATTATTATACCTTTGCGCCCTTAAATTAATTAATGGTGTTTTTAGGTATCTAACCGGCTTTTGGCAAGTTGATTAGGAATCCAAAAGCACGGGAGGAAATAAAAATGACAAAATTTACCGATTTAGGTATCGCAAAAGATATCCTAAAAGGAATTAGTGAATTGGGTTTTGAAGAAGCAATGCCCGTTCAAAAAGAAGTAATACCTGTAGTACTTGAGACAAAAAGTGATATTGTTGCGTTAGCACAAACCGGAACAGGAAAAACAGCTGCATTTGGATTACCAATTGTTCAGCAAATAAACACCTCAAAGAAATATCCACAAGCCCTTATTCTTTCACCAACACGTGAATTATGCGTTCAAATCGCCAAAGATTTGATGGCATATTCGAAGTATGTTGATGGTTTAAAAGTGTTGCCTGTTTATGGAGGTGCAAGTATTGATACACAGATTCGTGGATTAAAAATGGGAACGCATATTATAGTTGCTACCCCGGGTCGTATGCTGGATCTTATTAGACGTAAGAGAGCAGATATTTCGAATGTTCAGACAGTTGTTCTTGATGAATCCGACGAAATGTTAAATATGGGTTTTCGTGATGACTTGAATGATATTCTTGAATCAGTCCCTGATGAAAGAAGAACTTTGCTTTTTTCAGCTACAATGCCAAAAGAGGTTGCTACAATTGCAAGAAAATACATGTCAAATCCTGAAGAAATTACTATAGGTAAAAAGAATGCTGGTGCAGAAAATGTTAAACACGCTTATTATTTGGTTCAGGCTAGAGATAGATATTCGGCCCTAAAGCGAATTGCAGATATGAATCCTGATATTTATGCAATTGTTTTCTGTCGTACTCGTATGGAAACAAAAGAGGTAGCTGAAAAGTTAATTAGAGATGGATATAATGCTGATGCTTTGCATGGTGATTTATCACAACCTCAGCGTGATCACGTAATGAGCAGGTTTAGATCTAAAAGCTTGCAAATGCTTGTTGCTACAGATGTTGCTGCTCGTGGTCTGGATGTAAATGACCTTACTCATGTTATAAACTATAATTTACCGGATGAATTAGAAGCATATACTCACCGAAGTGGACGTATGGATAATTGCAATAGAAATACCATCTTTCCCTGCTCTACCAGTACGTCCACTTCGGTGAGTATATGCTTCTATAATTTACCGGATGAATTAGAAGCATATACTCACCGAAGTGGACGTA
>JAUVUS010000293.1 GCA_030600865.1 Bacteroidales bacterium
ATTAAATATAAAAACAAATAGAGTAATATAATTACTCCTACTATTATTCCTACTAAAGGTAATAAATCCATAATAATTTAATTTAAAGGTTTTACAATAAGATGTGATCTGTCAATTTTTTTTACTTCAATCTTTGTTTTAGGATCAATATATGAACTTGAAGATTTTGCTTCGTAAAATTTATTATTAATTAAGACTTTTCCATAAGGATTTAATCGCGTAACCGTTTCTCCTGAATCCCCTATATTAATTTCAGAATCTAATGATGAACTGGTTTTCCCTTCAATTTTAGCTTTAAGAGCAATTTTCTTCCATGTACCTGCCCGCAACATAATTACTACCGAGAATATTGATACCAGAGCTGTAGCAACTAATATATAATGTCCACCCGGAGAACCATATTCTTTATACCCAAAGTATACACCAACAATAATTAATATTATACCGGCAATTCCTGCAATAGTCACACCAGGAATAATTAAAAACTCAACGTAAAAAAGAATAATACCAAGAACAATTAAAAAGATAATAGCGGTTAATGACATATTTATTAATTTAAAGATACGGTTAAATCTTTTTCAAGAAACTTGTTATACATGGCTTTGAGTTGTTTATACTTTCCAATTTTAACATCACACTCACCACGATAATGAACTATATATGTACACTGCTCTGCCTGAACCGAATCATGATCACATATTTCAATTAATGAGTCAATTACATACGTAAAATCGTGAACATCATCATTATGCAAAATCAATGAATAATCCTTCCCTTTTTTAGGATTCTTCTCCAAATTCGGGTTCTTCTCAAAATTCCTCTTACTATTCATAAATTATGTTTATCTGTTACTGTTATGAAAGGCCTAATATACAATATAAATCAATATAAATGTATTAAATTTTTATGTTATTTAGTGATTTTTATTGCCTGTTCCAAAGGAATTTGATTTTCAGCAAAATAAGCATGAATTTCAATTTCTTTTTTCACTATTGCTTCTAACTTACCTTTCAAAGAAAACGCATTTTCGTATGTTGAAAATGATTTTATAGTGAAAATTATTATATCAACCTTGTTTTCAAGATATAATTCAGTTTTTTCAGGCATTTCGTTTTTTACTCTATCAACAAATAAAGAATCTTTTAAACTGATTTGACCTTTTAAAACGTAAATTATCGACAAGCCATCGGCAGTTTGTGAATTACCATCTAAACCTTCAGCTAATTCTACATTAGGTAACTTATCTTTTCCCGATTCAAGCTTAACTGCATTTTTTACAGGTATGATGTTGCCATTGTTAAAAGCAACGATATATGCATCTTTAAAACTTTTACTTTTAACTAAAGGTAGATTTTTTTGAGCTTCGGACAATTGTAAAAACTTACCGGCAAAATATTTTCGAAGATTACTATTTTCTTTTTTTATACAATATAAAGGTGTTAAACCCTTAAAAATACCTGGAGTTTTTGGAGTACTATATGCTCCTAACTGAATCATATACAATATTCCGTCCGGTAAAGATTCATTTACAGGAATAGGATTAACTGAATTATAATTTGATGGTATTTTAATTCTTAACCCTAAGTCAGAAGGCTTAGATGTTTTTTCCGACACTTCTTCAATAATTTTTAGTTTTGATGTAGATAAAGAATCCTGAACAGGTTCAATATAAATATTTTTACTCTTGTTCAGTTCTTCTTCAGTATTACTAATTTCTTTATTCTTTGTTGTTTGTAAATCTTCATATATTGATTTTTGTGATGCTAAATTAGCCTGCTCAATTTCCCTGACTCTTTCGTAACAACTATCAGCTTTTTTCTGTAATGAATAAATCTCTCTTTCAAGTTCTATAATTGTATTTGACAGTTTAGCACGCTCCTGACCTTCTTCAGTATAATCGAAGACCAATCTCTTTTCATCAATAATCCACTTTAGCGAATCGGCTTTTAGCTGGTAATTAATTGCCAAACTTAGTAAACTATCATATTCAGATTTATACAAAAATGTTCCTTCGTTTTTAATTTTTATGAATTCATTCAGACCAGGTTTAAATCTTTCATCAACATTCCCTTTCTTATTAGTCTCCTCATGCACTATATTAACACTCAATCTTGCAAATTCTAATAATTCTTCATGATTTTTAATTTCAATATATGGTTCCGAATTATTCAGTTTTAATTTATAAACTATAACATTAGGTTCTGTAGTTTCTCTATCAGATGTAAAAAATGCTGTTTTTTTATTAGGTGATGGAACAAATAGTACATCATTAAACGGTGAATTAATCGGAAAATCTAAATTCTCAGGTTCAGTCCACTCCTGGTTATCCCAATTCCACGTGCTACTAAACAAATCATACCCTCCCATACTATAATGTCCTCTGGACGCAAAGTACAATGTAGTACCATCGGAATGCAAATACGGATAATTTTCGTCAAAGGGAGTATTAATTATATCACCAAGATTTTCAGGTTTGCTCCATGAAGTATCGGTTAAACGAGTAATCCTGTAAATATCATAGTCGCCACGTTTTTTATTTTTGGCCGAAAAATAAAGTATTTCGTTTCTTTTGAGGATATCCGGCACATACAAGATAGAATTCTCCGCTAAAGAATCCTTTTCCTGGTTAAAATATTCAAATCGATCAACAAATCTTCCTTCCAAATCATTAAATTTATAGTTTTTATAAAAATCATTTTGGTCGATAATTGTTTTGCTATATACAGAAGGCTCTTTAATATACTTAATAAGGTACGAACCATTCTGAGCCATTGCAATATAATTCTGAACATTTAACTCCTTTAATTGCTTTTTGCCGGCTCTTTTCTCGAACCATTCTAAATTCTCAACAGCTTTCTCAAACTGATAGTTTTTTATATAAGCTAATCCAAGATAATAATATACCTCATCGGGAACTTCTTTTGTTGCTGCAAATCGTAAGTATTTTATAGATACTGAAGGATCTTTATCTAAAAATAATAAACACACACCCACATAGTAATTGTAAGTAGGCTCTTTTGGATAAATATTCAGCATTTCCTTAAAATAGGGATAAGCCTCTTTATAGTTCCCCTCCTGAACATTTAAATAAGCAGATTTTAATTTGTCAAGATTATCATTGATTTGCGCCCGTGTATTTACGGAAGCAACAAGAAGAAACAAAAAGAAGATTATATATTTTCCCATTTTATAATAACGCATTAGCAAATGCAATACAAATTTAATATACCTTTAACACAGGTAAAAGAAAATCATTAATAAGTTTTATATTTTTTTAATATTCAGTAAATTAAATAATTATTTAACCTGTTGATAAAAGATTTATAAACAATAAAACTCAAATTCTGTCTTATCAATGATATTTTTTAGTTTTACAATTCATAATTTTAAATCATAATGACAAATTTGAAAGAAGGAAACAAAGCACCCAACTTTACAGGTGTTGACCAAAATGGAGAGTCTATTTCACTAGATCAGTATAAAGGTAAAAAAGTAGTTTTATATTTTTATCCAAAAGATAACACCCCCGGATGTACTGCCGAAGCTTGTAATTTAAGAGATAATTACAGCGACCTGTTAGAAAAAGGCATGAACGTTATAGGAGTTAGTCCGGATTCGGAAGAATCGCATAAAAAGTTTATTAAAAAATTTGATTTGCCATTCAGATTAATTTCTGATCCCGATAAAGAAATTCTAAAATTATATGAGGCTTGGGGAGAAAAGAAATTATATGGTAAAACATACGATGGTGTTTTAAGAAAAACATATATCATCTCCGAAGATCAAACCATAGAAAAAATATTTGAAAAAGTAAAAACAAAAGATCATACCAATCAAATTTACCAGGAATTGAAAATCTAAAAGCAAATAAATAAAATCATGGAAAAGGAAAAAAAAGAAAACAACATCAATAAGGAAAAACTAAAAGCTTTGCAGCTTACCCTTGATAAAATTGATAAAGACTTTGGTAAAGGAACCATTATGAAAATGGGAGACAAAGCCGTAGCAGATGTACCATACATTTCATCAGGTTCTATTTCATTAAATATGGCATTAGGAATTGGAGGATTTCCAAGGGGCCGGGTTATTGAAATATACGGACCGGAAGCATCGGGTAAAACAACATTAGCAATTCATGTTATTGCTGAAGCACAAAAAGTTGGTGGAATTGCGGCCATTATTGATGCAGAACATGCATTTGACCGATTCTACGCAGAAAATCTAGGTGTTGATGTTGAAAATCTGTTAATCTCTCAACCTGACAATGGTGAGCAGGCTTTGGAAATAACAGATCATTTGATTCGATCCGGAGCTATTGATGTTATTGTAATTGATTCTGTTGCCGCACTTACTCCTAAAGCTGAAATTGAAGGTGATATGGGCGATTCCAGA
>JAUVUS010000127.1 GCA_030600865.1 Bacteroidales bacterium
CAGAAGCAATATCACCTGCCAAACCATGTAAATATACACCAAGTATTGCAGCATCTTTGGGCTCATAACCCTGCCCTAATAACGAAAGAATTATGCCGGTTAGTACATCGCCACTTCCTGCAGTTGCCATTCCCGGGTTACCTGTACTATTAAAATAGCAAGAACCATCAGGACAAGTTATTGATGTATGAGCACCTTTTAATACAACAAACAACTGGTTATCAACAGAAAATTTTATCTGAGTTTGAATCCTGTCATAATCTCCTGATGTTTCTCCAACTAATCTTTCAAATTCTTTTGGGTGTGGTGTTAAAATACTATTCTTGGGAACTTTCTTAATTAGCTCTTTCTGTTCTGATAAAATATTTAAGCCATCGGCATCAATAAGCATTGGTGTTGAAATTCTTTCAAGTAAGTTTGATAAAGCTTTTTTAGTATTTTGTTTGGTTCCAATTCCCGGTCCTATTCCTATACAGGTATAATCTTCAGCATCCGGAACATTGGTAAATATTATGTCAGACCAATCGATACTAATCATAGCTTCCGGTAAAGCGGTTTGTATAATTTCATATCCTATTTTTGGAACATGAACAGTAACTAATCCTGTTCCGGTACGCAAACAAGCTTTTGCAGCTAATATTGCTGCTCCCATCTTTCCATAACTTCCGGCAATTAATATCACATGACCATAGGTTCCTTTATGAGAAAACTTTTTACGATGAATAATTTTATTTTTTACATATTCGGAATCTATCATACAAAACTCAGCTTCTAAACTATCAATAAAATTCCTATTTAATCCTATTGGCAATACTTTCCAATCGCCTACAAAGATTTCATTTTCAGGGAAAAAGAAAGACAGCTTGGGTAATTGAAACGAAAGAGTATATTTAGCTTTAATGATTGCATCAAAATCGTTTCCTGAATTATTTTCACCAAACAAGCCCGAAGGAATATCAATTGCAATAATATCTGCATCTGAATTATTTAAGAACTGAACTAAGTCTTTAGGCAAGCCTTCCAATTTCCTTGTTAAACCTGAACCAAATAATCCATCAACGAGAATATCATTGTGTGTTATCTCAGGAAAATTCGATTTTTCACTAATTTCTCTGATTAAACTGTTTTTTATTATTTTGAATCTGTCTAAATTGATTTGACAATCATTTGATAAATTATTGGAAATTTTCAGCAAAAAAACTTCTACCGAATAATTAAAATCCATAAGTTGGCGGGCAACTGCCAAAGCATCACCTCCATTATTACCAGGACCGACAAATATTTTAATAACCTTCTCCTTTGAAATATTTTCAGAAATCCATCCGGAAATAGTCATTGCAGCCCTTTCCATTAAATCAATTGAAACAATGGGTTCATTTTCTATTGTAAATGCATCCACTTCTCTTATTTGAGATGATTTAAGTATTTTCATTTTATAAATTCTTTTAAACAAATTTAATGCTTAAACCTTTAATTAAAAACTTGGTCTCAAAAAAAAGATTTTTATATTTGTCATTCCTAAATTTAAAGGTATTGAAAATTAATATTAACTAAAAATAATAAAATTATGTTTAAAGGACATCCTAAAGGACTATATGTTGCCTTTTTTGCCAATATGGGAGAACGATTTGGTTTCTACACCATGATGGGTATTCTTGTATTTTATCTTACATCCAAATTTGGTTTGACAGAATCGAAAGCAGGAATAATTTATAGTATATTTTACGGTTCGATTTATGGATTAGCCCTGGTAGGAGGAATTCTTGCTGACAGAACTAAAAACTATAAAGGTATTATTTATATTGGCCTTTTTACCATGTTGGGTGGGTACATATTAATGTCTGTTCCCGGATTTGGTTTAGCATTTACGGTAACCGCTTTAATGATTATCGCTTTTGGTAATGGTTTGTTTAAAGGTAACTTACAGGCTGTTGTTGGTCAACTGTATGATGAGCCTAAATATTCTCATTTAAGAGATTCTGCTTTTAGTGTATTCTACATGGGTATCAATGTAGGTGCTTTATTTGCTCCTAGTGCAGCGGCTGGTATTATAAACTGGTTTATTAAAAAGCAAGGTTTTGCTAGAGTTGATCAACTTCCTTCATTAGCTCATAAATATTTAGCAACAACTCACGACTTTTCAAATCCTGAAGTTATTTCAACGTTTCAGGAATTAGCAAATAATACTACTGGAGGTACTGTTACAGACTTTAGTGCTTTTGCTGATAGGAATATTGAATTACAGGAACTATGTGGGAGTCATGTTGACTCTTCTTTCTTTGGTCTATTTAAACATCAATTGGATGGTGAAAAATTAGAAAGATTACAGGAACTTGCAAATCAGTATACTGGATCTGCTGTTAATGATTTAACTGCTTTTGCAAATAAAATTGTTGTAGCTTCAGAACAAATTGGAAGTGAATGGTATAATATATTAGAAATGAGTTCTAACTATGCTACATTTAATAGTTTTACTGAATTAATACCAGAAGCAACTTCAACAGCTATAACAAACTTAACAGAATTTGCACATACATATATAGATGCATATGGCACAGGTTTTAATTACGCTTTTGCTCTTGCAGGTATAACAATGATTATTTCTTTAATAGTTTATACATTATTTAAAAGAATGTTGCCTGATGTAAAGAAAGCTGAAATATCTGAAGATGGTAAAGTTGTTGAAATGTCAAAAGCAGAAACAAAACAACGTCTTACTGCTTTATTCTTAGTTTTTGGTGTAGTAATTTTCTTCTGGATGGCTTTCCATCAAAACGGGTTAACAATGAGTTTCTTTGCACGAGATTATACCGTTCAGAATGTAGGCCCGGCAACATATCTTGTCTTTAATATATGGTCCTTACTCTCAATTGTTATTGGTATTTTCTCATTAACTGCTATTTTCAAGAAAGGCTCTTCAGCAAAAACAAAATTAATAAGCGTACTTATATTAGCACTTTCAGTTATTGGAATATATTATTTCTATACAAATAATCCTGAAGTAAATGCATTCTCTCCGGAATTATTTCAGCACTTTAATCCAACTATGATTGTATTATTAACTCCAATAATTGTGGGTATTTTTGCGTGGCTGAATAAAAAAGGTAAAGAACCATCAGCACCAAGGAAAATTGGTATTGGTATGATTATTACATCTTTTGGATTCCTTATTCTATTAATTGGCTCACTTGGATTAGATCCGTTTAATGTAATGCAATCTGATCCTAACCATGTTCGTGTTGGAACAGGATGGTTAATAAGCACTTATTTCACATTAACTGTTGCCGAATTATTCTTAAGCCCGATGGGTATTTCATTTGTATCAAAAGTATCTCCTCCTAAATATCAGGGATTAATGCAAGGTGGATGGTTAGGTGCTACTGCATTAGGAAACTTAATGTTAGGAGTTGGAAGTTTCTTATATGAAAGAGTTCAAATTTGGCAGGTATGGGCAATATTTATCATATTGTGTTTTATCGCTGCCGGATTTATTTTTAAAGTAATGAAGAAATTAGAACAAGTATCATAAATCATTAAATTTATATTAACTCATATATCCTGCATCAAATAAACTGATGCAGGATTTTTTTTGTAAAAATTTCAATTCTTCTTTTTTCATTTCGCAAACGTTTGAAACAATACTCGCAGACAAAACGCAACTCTTGTAATTCACTGCCCCGTAATTAGATACGACCTTTTTAAATATTTTTTCATTATATTTGAGATTATAAATTTTTTATTAAATGAACGTTAAGTTCCTTTAAAATATAATCCATGAAAAAAGAGAAAAAATCATTGAGTTTCTGGCAAATATGGAACATGAGTTTCGGTTTTTTGGGAATTCAGTTTGGGTTTGCCCTCCAAAACGCTAACGTTAGTAGAATATTCGAAACACTAGGTGCAAAAATAGATGACATTCCTATTTTATGGATTGCCGCCCCTATAACAGGATTAATAGTACAACCTATTATCGGACATCTTAGCGATAATACCTGGACTCGCTTGGGACGACGAAGACCTTTCTTTTTAATAGGAGCCATACTTGCCACAATTGCTTTGTTCATAATGCCAAACTCACCAGCCCTTTGGATAGCTGCCGGAATGCTCTGGATAATGGATGCATCTATCAATATATCAATGGAACCATTCAGGGCTTTTGTTGGCGATATGCTTCCATCAAAACAAAGAACCATAGGTTTTAGTATGCAAAGTTTCTTTATTGGAACAGGAGCCATTATTGCTTCATTCCTTCCTTACATTTTTACGGAATGGCTCGGTATTTCAAATACTGCACCAGCCGGAGAAATTCCTTTATCTGTTAAATTGGCATTTTATATTGGAGGTGGCGTTTTTCTTGTATCAGTACTATGGACTGTTTTTTCAACTAAAGAATACTCTCCTGAAGAATTAGCCGAATTTGCAGATACAGAACTGGAAGAGCAAATGAAAGAAGAAGAATTAAAGAATACAAAGAACTCTAAAAGTGATTTTAAAATTGGAACTATATTTCTGTTAGTTGGTTTAGTTCTTACCTTTATTTTATATTGGATTAATGTAGATAAACAAGTTTATATATTATCTTTAGGTTTAAGCCTCTTTGGAATACTTGAACTAACATCGGGATTGTTAAAACAATCTGGCAAAATAAAGAATGGCTTTGTTGCTGTAATTTCAGATTTTAACACCATGCCATCAACTATGAAACAACTGGCACTTGTTCAATTCTTTTCGTGGTTCGCACTTTTTGCCATGTGGATTTACACTACAGCCGGTGTAACCAGTCATGTTTACGGCACAACAGATCCAACATCTGAACTATATAATGACGGCGCAAACTGGGTAGGTATCTGTTTTGGGATTTACAATGGGTTTGCAGCTCTTTTTGCTTTCTTGTTAATTTTATTGGCAAAACTAACTAATAGAAAAATCACACATTCAATTTCATTAATAATAGGTGGTTTAAGCTTAGCGTCTATATTTTTGATTAATAATCCGACCATGTTATTATTACCATTTGTCGGAATAGGTTTAGCCTGGGCCAGTATACTTGCAATGCCATATGCAATACTAACAGGATCGCTCCCTTCGCATAAGATGGGAGTTTACATGGGAATATTTAATTTCTATATCGTAATCCCACAAATTTTAGCTGCAAGCATATTAGGATTCCTTGTTAAATCACTGTTTAGTAACCAACCGATTTATGCATTGGTACTAGGTGGTTTTTCAATGGTTTTAGCAGGAATTTTGGTTGTATTTGTAAAAGATAGAGATTAGTTATGCAAAAAATTAAAGCAATTATTTTCGACTTAGACGGAGTTATTGTCGATACTGCCATTTTTCATTACCAGGCATGGAAAAGATTAGCCAATGAATACGGATTTGATTTTACTCCTGAACAAAACGAACAATTAAAAGGAATTAGCAGACTTGAATCACTAGAAATTTTGCTTTCTATAGGAGGAATTGAAATTAGTTTAGCTGAAGAAAAAAATCGTGTGGCTAATAAAAAGAATGAATGGTACAGAGAAAACATATTAAAGATGACTCCTGATGATATTCTCCCGGGAGTTAAAAATTTTCTTCTTGACCTTAAAAATACAAACTATAAAATAGCTATAGGATCTTCAAGTAAAAATGCTGGCACAATACTAGAAAGAATTGGTCTTGACGGGTTTTTTGATGCTGTTATTGATGGCCTGAAAATTACCAACTCAAAACCCGATCCTGAAGTTTTCTTAAAAGCTGCAAATGAATTAAATATTGATCCTGAAAATTGTTTGGTTTTTGAAGATGCAGCAGCCGGAATAGAAGCTGCAAAAAAAGCAGGCATGCTGGCTATAGGTGTTGGCAAATATGAGAATCTTTCAAATGCTGACAAAGTTATTCCTGATTTCAACGATATCAATGTTTTTATGATTGAAAATTTAACAAATTAATAAATCTCAAATTATAAATAATCCCTTCAAATGAACGAATATTTAAAACATGACGATTGGTGTATAATTGAAGAAGGATTTAATCCTGATAATCAACGATCTTCTGAAAGTATATTTTCACTTGGTAACGGACATATTGGACAAAGAGCAAGTTTTGAAGAACGATATAGTGGTGATTCACTACAAGGAAACTATATTGCCGGAATTTACTACCCCGACAAAACCAAAGTTGGTTGGTGGAAAAACGGTTATCCTGAATATTTTGCTAAAGTTCTTAATGCTCCAAATTGGATTGGAATTAATATCATCGTTGGAAAAAAGGAATTAGACCTTTCTAAAGTAAAAGTTGAAAATTTCCGCCGTGTTTTAAACATGAAAGAAGGTTACCTTGAACGATCTTTTACAGCAGAATTTGACAATGAAAATATTATTGAAGTTACATCTAAGCGTTTTATTAGTATAACAGAAAATGAGCTTGGCTGTATTAAATATGAAATAAAAAGCATAAGTGTTAAGGATAAAATTACTATCATACCATACATTGATGCAAATGTTATTAATGAAGACTCTAATTACCAGGAAAAATTCTGGGAAGAGCTATCAATAGAAAGTAAACCGGGAGAAGCTTATATAACTGCCAAAACAAAAAAGCTGGATTTTCATGTTTGCACAAGCATGAAATTTAATATTGAAAAAAATGGAACAGAAATAAATGATGATATAAAAGAAGAACAAAAAAAGAAATATATTGCTCAGAGTATTCAGTTAGATATTAAGCCGGATGATATTATTACCATTTATAAATATGCTGCTATAACAAATTCTGAAAATCATGATAAAGAAACATTAATGATGGCAGCTCATAATGTTTTACAAAAATCTTACGAAAAAGGATTTGAAAAACTTTTTGCAGAACATGCAAATGCCTGGAAAAACAAATGGACCGATAGTGATATTGTAATAGAAGGTGACGTTGCCGCGCAACAAGCAATCAGGTTTAATATTTTTCAGTTATACCAGACATATACAGGTGACGATGAAAAATTAAATATCGGACCTAAAGGCTTTACGGGTGAAAAATATGGCGGTAGCACATACTGGGATACCGAAGCATATTGTTTACCATTTTATTTGC
>JAUVUS010000103.1 GCA_030600865.1 Bacteroidales bacterium
AATAGAAATGCCTGAAGAAAAGTGGTTTACAAACCTGACAAAAGTAGGGAATGTAGGTTCTGCATCTATTTATATAATTTTAGAAGAATTATTCCATTCAGGTAATCTCAAAAAAGGTGAAAAGATTTTATTAATGGTACCGGAAAGTGGGCGATTTTCATACGCATACGCGTATTTAACAGTTATTTAGAAATTGCTTCTATTTATATACATAAAAACCTGTAGATCAATCTGCAGGTTTTTTTCTTTTCTAAATACCAATTATAATTGTGTAATTAACCAATAAACCTTATTTTAGCTTTTGGACAAAAGTTAACCTCTAAAATTTTAACTAAATGTATAATATCGCATTATTTGGCCCTCCCGGGGCAGGAAAAGGAACTCAGTCACGTAAGCTGATTGAGAAATACAACTTAGCCTATATATCAACAGGAGATATTTTAAGAGACGAAATAGCTGCAGGATCAAAACTTGGTATGCAGGCAAAAAGTGTTATCGAAAAAGGTGGTTTAGTATCTGATGAAATCATTGTTCAGATAATCGAGAAAAAAATCAAGACAAATACAGAAGTAAATGGTTTCCTATTTGATGGTTTTCCCCGTACTATTGTTCAGGCTTATATTCTTGAAGGTTTATTACTCAAACTAAATACATCTTTAAACTGCATGGTTCGTTTAGAAGTTCCAAAGGATGTTTTAATGGAAAGAATGCTCGAACGGGCAAAAAAAGAAAAGAGGATAGACGATACAACTGAAGTTATTGAAAACAGACTTCAAGAATATAAGAATAAAACTATCCCGGTAGCAGATTTTTATAAAGAAAAAGGAATTAAATATAGTGTTGACGGAGTGGGAAGTGTTGATGATATTTTTGAACGAATAACAAATGTTGTTGAGCAATCGCTTACAAAAACATGGCTCAATGTAGTTCTTTTTGGCCCTCCGGGATCAGGAAAAGGGACGCAGGGTAAATTATTGGCAGATAAATATAATTTGGTATATATTTCAACAGGATCACTTCTCAGGAAAGAAATTGAAAAAGGCACTGAAATGGGTCTCGCGGCAAGGGGGTATATAGAAAAAGGGGATATTGCACCTGATGAATTTGCTATTAAGCTGATTGAAAAACAAATTCAAACACATCCAGATGCCAAGGGATTCTTTTTTAAAGGATTTCCAAGAACCATTGTTCAGGCATATATACTTGATGGCTTGTTAAGAAAGTTAAATTCATCGGTTTCATGTGTATTTAATTTAGATGTTCCGACATTGGAATCAATAAAACGACTAAGTGCACGTAGTAAAACTGAAAAGAATAGATATTACGATATGAATACTGATGTTATTATACGCCGACTTGAAAGTTTCCAAAACAGGACTAAACCTGTTCTAGACTATTATGAAAAGCAAAAAAATATATACAATATAGATGGAATTGGAACAGAAGAAGAAGTACTGAAAAGACTTACCAAAAAACTGGAATTAGCATTTAAAAATGCAAGATAAATGAAAGGCTCCTATCCCGATAATTATCGGGAGGAACCTTTTTAATTCATAATCAATATTTCATCAATTTGCTCACAATTCTCATCAAATATCAGCGAATATGTTCCAATTTCGTATTGTGTTTTTTCTTGTATTAAGTCAATTGAAATTTCTACACATGGCACTTCAAACTCCTTGCTATTTAAATAAACAGCAACAGCTTTTAATTGTATTCCAACATCTTCAATTTGAATTTTTTCAGGAAACTCATTCTTAAGCTGATTTACATCATTGCCGTTAAAAACATCTGCAAGTAATCCACTCAAACTTGCTAATGTATTTTCAATTAATTGATCTTTAGTTTTATTCTGAAAGATGATACTTTCGATTTTTTCTGATATCATAATTAAATTAGAGTTTGTTAATTAGATTCTAAAATTAATTATTCTTTTTAGATAAAAAAAAATGTAAAACGAAATTGAGTTATTATTATTAGAGTTCAAAATAAAATGTTTTTAAAAAAATACTAAAACTCAAATCTCAATACTAATATCTTGTTAATTAATAAAACTACACTAATTTTGAGCTTCTAAAATTCAATTAAGAAAATATACATATGGATTTAACACTATTAGTATTAGCAGCAGGCATGGGAAGCCGTTATGGTGGCTTAAAACAGCTGGATCAAGTTGGACCAAGCGGTGAAACAATTATTGATTACTCAGTTTTTGATGCTATAGAAGCCGGGTTTAATAAAATTGTTTTCATTATTCGTAAGGATATTGAAAAAGAAATGAATGAAATGCTTTTCGAAAAATATAGCAATAAAATTAAGATTGAATATGTATTTCAGGAATTAGATAAAATACCTGAGGGGATTGAACTGCCGGCAGATCGTGTAAAACCATGGGGAACAGGTCATGCTGTTTTAATGGCTAAAGATGTTATTAACGAACCATTTGTTGTAATTAATGCAGACGATTTTTATGGTAAAAGTGCTTTTAAAGTTGTAGCAGATTATATGAAAAGTCAGCAGAATAATCTCAAAGGTAAAAATTGTATGGCTGGTTATTTATTAAAAAATACTCTTTCAGAACATGGAGATGTTTCGAGAGGTGTTTGTAAAGTAAATAAGGAAAACGAATTAATTGAGATTACCGAGAGAACAAAAATAGGATGGAAGCACGGAAAAATTATTGCTGATGATAATGGAAATGATTTAGAATTGAATGGTAATATCTATGTATCAATGAATTTCTGGGGCTTCACACCTGATGTGTTTCCTGAATTAGAATCTGAATTTAAAAAGTTTATAGTTGAAAACTACGAAAACATAAAATCTGAGTATTACATTCCAAATATTGTTAGCTACCAGATTAATAATGAAAGTGCCACAGTAAAAGTTCTGGAGGCAAGCGATCAATGGTTTGGTGTAACTTATAAAGAGGATAAACCAATTGTTATAGAAAAAATTAAAGAACTAACTAATGCGGAGAAATATCCTGAAAAGCTTTGGGGATAATGATTTAGATAATTTACTTTCTAACTTTAATAAAATATTTGTCACTATTGATTTATACTGAATCTCAATGAGTAGTTACGTTTATAGCATGAAAATGGTCTAGCAATTTTAGAATAAATCTATAATTTCCTCAGTCTGGGGAAATTAAAATTGACTTAAAGGATAGAATATACTATATTTGATATTCAGTATTAACAAATATTAGCTTTAATCAGATTTAAAAATATAATAATATAAGCTATAAACTACTCATATGTTAACTACCCTTGATTATATATTCATCGCCCTTTATTTTATTATTATCCTTATAGTTGGCTTTTGGACTGGGCATAAGGAAGAGAAAGAAGATTATTTAATTGCCGGAAGAAAACTAAAATCGTTTGAAGCTACTACTACTATATTTTCAAGTAGAATTGGCGCAGCCATTCTTTTAACATATACTGCACTGGTTTATTTGTATGGACTTGGTGCATACTGGTATTTTATCGGATCAGTACTTGGTTTGTTTGTATTTTATTTCTTTGGGAAGAAAATAAAAAAACTGGGCGACGAGCAAAAATTTTATACACTGTCCGATTTCTTTTTCTATCTAAAAGGCCCTGTTGCCGGTTATTTGTCTGCTATAGTTGTTATGATTATTATGTTTGGTTGGGTAGTATTAAATTTTACTGCAGGAGCAAAACTTGTTCAGGAATATACACCGATTAGTTATGATTGGTCGGTTATTATTATAGGTGTTATCATTTTGGCATACCTTCTGGCAGGTGGATTTAAAGCAGTTGTAAAGACTGATATCATTCAAACCCTTGGAATTTTTCTATTGTTTATATTAATGATTTATCTTCTTGTTAATACGGATACAAAGCCAAAAATAATTTTCTCAGATCTGTTTAATATACCAACAAAAGAAATTATAAACTTCTTCCTGGCTGGATTTTTTATTCCCATGGCTTCGCCTGAATTATGGCAACGTGTATACGCCATCGAAAACCAAAAACACTATAAACGAAGTATATTATTATCATCGGTGTTTTATTTTATCATTGGATTCATCTTATTAATGATAGGAATGGTAATTCGTATTGACATACCCGATATTAGTGCTGATACTGCATTAATTGTGGGATTTAGCAGATTACTTCCTGTTGGTCTTGCAGGATTGTCTGTGATAATAATTTATTCTGCGGTTTCATCCTCAGCCGACACTTATATGTTTACAGCTGCTTCTACTGTAACACAGGATTTTTTGGAAAAGTCAGGTGTACTTAAGAAAGAAAAGCTTTTTATAGCATTGCGTATCATCATGGTTTTGCTAATGGTTCTTGGTGTCGTCATGGCACTTGTTTTACGCGACATTGTTGATACAACGTTTTTCTTCGTGTCATTAACTATGTCACTCGGATTTCTTGTCCTGGTTATATGGATATACCCTAAAATAAATAAGTACAGCGTGAATTTATCCATTTTATTTTGCCTTATTGGCGTAATAGTTCCAGCAATCCTGATAGGGATTTCGACATCACTGGTAATTTATGCTGTATCTTTATGTATCGTGGGATTAATTCTTGGATTGATAATCCATTGGATAAAACCCTCTTCATAAGAACAATATCTGTTACAGATTCTAATGAAATATAGTTTGTTCAAAAAGTATAATTTCCAATCATATTAGGGCCTAAGAATCTGGAGTTTATTGGCAATACTTAAAATTATAAATTTTATGAAAACATATCTTATAATTAAATGTTAAGGATATATGATTTAGAAGATTTATTTTCTAACTTTAATAAAATTTTTATCTCTTTTGATTTATGCAAACTCAATCAGTAAATAAAAAAATATTATTATTTGTCCTAATTACATTGGGGATTATATTTTCCTCTTATACCACAATAATAAATTATACCGATAAATACGAAAAAGTTCGACAGCGAATGGTTCGCGAGCAAATTGTAGCTAGAGGAATTAAAGATCAAAAAGTTATTCAGGCAATGCTTAATGTAAAAAGGCACTTATTTGTACCTAAAAATCAGGAACGAATGGCTTATGAGGATAGGCCTTTACCAATTGGAGAAGGACAAACCATATCGCAACCATATATTGTTGCATTAATGACAGAAACACTTGAGTTAAATAAAAATATGCGTGTCCTTGAAATTGGAACCGGATCAGGTTATCAGGCTGCCATACTTGCTGAAATTGTTCATGAAGTTTATACTATTGAAATTATAGCATCATTAGGATTAAAAGCTAAAAAAACACTTAAAAATCTTAACTACACTAATATCAACTTTAAAATTGGCGATGGTTATAAGGGCTGGGAAGGAAATGCACCGTTTGATGCTATAATTGTAACCTGTGCCCCGACCAATATTCCAAATCCATTAAAAACCCAGTTAAAAGAAGGAGGAAAGATGATAATTCCTCTTGGAGGAAGTATAGCTCAGGAACTGGTTCTGTTTGAAAAACAAAGCGGGAAACTTATTAAAAAGGTTGTTGCTCCTGTTCGCTTTGTACCAATGGTTCGCAACGATGGCAAACGTTATTAAACTGTACTTTAATTAGTTTCACAATATTTGATTCTTTTTTTTATTAGAATTAAACATTTCTGTATTCTTTTCGTCTAATGTTCTATAAAAACTCAAATAATTACTTAAATGATAACATTGAAAAAAATCCTAGGCATCTTTATGATGTTTTTCTTACTTGTTTCGTGCGAACAAGATTTGAATAAAAAAGCAGAAAAAATACATAAAGAAATTGTGTCGATCGATACACATACCGATACCCCGTTAAACTTTCTGGATCCAGGGTTTGATGTTGGAAAATGGAATGATTTTGAGGAAACCAGATCGAGAGTAGATTTTCCCAGAATGAAAGCAGGAAAACTTGATGCAGTTTTTATGGCTGTTTTTATTGGACAGGGAGAAAGGAGCGAAGAGGGTAACTTAAAAGCTAAAAATCGTGCCCTGAAAATTTTTAAGGCTTTACACGAAAAAATCAGTTTATATCCTGAGCAGGCAGAAATAGCTCTAAATGCAGATGATGTATATAAGATAAAAGAAACCGGGAAAAGCACTGTTTATATTGGAGTTGAAAATGGATATCCTATTGGAAACAATATTCATAATATAAAAGAATTTTATGATTTAGGAGCCCGGTATATTACTTTATGTCATACTAAGAATAATGATATTTGTGATTCATCGACCGATAAAAAAGGCCCTGAGTTTAATGGGCTAAGCGAATTCGGTGAAAAAGTTGTAGCAGAAATGAATCGTTTAGGGATGATTATAGATGTATCACATATATCGGATTCAGCATATTACGATGTACTTAAGCGTACAAATGTTCCTATTATAGCATCGCATTCAAGTATCAGAGCAATATGTGATAATCCAAGAAATTTTGATGATAATATGCTCTACGCATTAAAAGATAATGGTGGAGTTATTCAAATATGTATTTTGAGTGATTATATTAAGACTCCTGCACCTTATCCTGAAAGAGATTCTGCCTTTCAAGTTATTAGAATAAAATATAATCATTTTAATGATTTAACAGAAGAACAATATCATGAAGCCGTTATTGAATGGCGGGAAACAGATAGAAAATTTCCTAAAGAACTTGCAACAGTTTCTGATGTAGTTGATCATATTGATTATGTTATTAAAACAATTGGAATTGATTATGTTGGTATAGGAACCGATTTCGATGGTGGTGGTGGTGTTGAAGGCTGCATAGATGCCAGCGAAATGAAAAATATCACGATTGAATTATTAAAACGGGGATATAACAAAGAAGAAATTAAAAAAATCTGGGGAGAAAACTTCTTAAGGGTATTTAGAGAAGTTGAAAATAAAGCAGAAACAATATAACTAATATTCACCCCTAATCCCTAAAGTTTTCGGGACCTTCAAGGGGATACACTCTCCAATTTTTTATAGTATATTTTCCCTTGAGGGAGATGCCCAAAGGGTAGAGGGTAAATTAATGCAATCTTAACTAAACGATATTACTAAGTAACGAATATAAAAACTTCCATAGTTCTTATCTGTGGAAGTTTTTGTATTTTTAGGCTTTACTATATTGAATCATTTATTTATGGCAGGATTTAAGAAAAAACTTTACAAAATAATTTTTGGAACTGATACATGGCTTGGACGTTTGTTCGATATTATTTTGCTTTGGGCTATATTGTTGAGTATTACTATCGTAATATTTGAAAGTTTAAAATCTTTGAGAACTGAGTATACTACATTCTTTATTTACTCCGAATGGGTTTTTACCATTTTATTTACCATTGAATATTTTACACGAATATGGATTTCTCCAAAGCCTTTTAAATACATTTTCAGTGCATTAGGCATTGTCGATTTATTGTCAATTATACCTACTTATATAAGTCTTGCTTTAACAGGAACTCACTTCTTAATTGTTATACGTGCAATAAGATTATTAAGGGTATTTCGAATTTTGAAATTAAACTACTTAATGGGGCAGGGAGAATTAATTTTACTAGCCCTAAGAGTAAGCTTTCGTAAAATAGGAGTATTTCTGTTCGCCATATTAAATATTGTTGTAATAATAGGTGCTGTAATGTATGTTGTGGAAGGTGAAGCGAATGGTTTTGATAGTATTCCACGAAGTATTTATTGGGCCATAGTAACAATTACAACCGTTGGTTATGGAGATATATCTCC
>JAUVUS010000105.1 GCA_030600865.1 Bacteroidales bacterium
AATGCTGAATTTTCTTCTGATCCTTTTATTTTTAAATTCTTAATTAAATTATCTGTTGATGTTTCAATAGAAAATTCCTGATCTTCTCCAACCAAAATATCAAAATATTTTTTCGATGGTAAAACAATGATATAAACTCCCTGGTTTAGTAAACTATCTCCATGAAAAGAGCCTTTCCCGTTGTTATCAAGCTTAATGGTGTCTTTTACATAAGTTTTATCACCATAGTAATGCCCCAGGTAAATTTTAGTATTTTTTAAATCATTTATTTTAATATTAATCTTGTACGATTGAGAAAATCCCTTTGTTATAAATAATGTTGATAAAAGAATGATTAAAATGTACTTAAATTTCATATTTTTAGATTTTGAACGTTTAAGAAAGGACAAATATATCTATATTTTGTTTTTCTTTGATATCCATTGATAAATTATCAAGATGATTTCTATCTTAATACCTGTATTTAACAATAATATAACGGATTTAGTTCATGATTTGTATAAACAGATTGAAGTAATTTCTATTAAAACAGAAATAATAATTGTTGATGATGCATCTGAAGGTGATGATTTAGAAAACAGTAAACTATCTGAACTGAGAAATGTAAAATATGAGAGGCTAATAAAAAATATCGGTAGGTCTAAAATTAGAAATCATTTGGCTTCCCTGGCTAATTTCGATTATTTGTTATTTATCGATTGCGATGCAAAAGTTATTAATAATAAATTTATTAAGAATTACGTAGATTGTATTAAGAATAACAGGGAAGTAGTTTGTGGTGGTTTGGTATATGAAAACAAAAAACCACAGAATCATAAATTATATTTTCGTTGGTATTATGGAATAAAAAGGGAATATAGAACTATTGATAAAAGAATTAAGGAACCGTTTAAATCCTTTTCCTCGTTTAATTTTTTAATTAAAAAAGATGTTTTCCAACAAATTAGATTTGATGAAGAAATTTTAAATTATGGTCACGAGGATACTCTGTTAGGATTAGAGCTACAAAAACAAACTACAGAAATTTATCACATAGATAATCCTTTACTTCATGATGGATTGGAAGATGCCGGGCAATTTATTAGTAAAACGAATCAATCAGTAGAAAACTTAAAATACCTTGTTAAAAACTATCCCAAATTACAATCCTTAACTGATACCATAAAATTAATTAAGTACGTTCAATTTATTAAAAGAATAAAGTTAGCGTGGCTTTTTAAATTATTCTACAATATAATTGGTAAGGTATTTATAAAGAATTTACTATCTAAACATCCTTCACTGTATATTTTTGATTTTTATAAGATTTGCTACTATTTTTCATTATAACAATTATTTACGCAGCATAAAGTTATTTTTCGCGTCTTTATATCGATTAAAATTGTAACACAAATCTCTCTCGTTCGTCATATTAATGAACAAATAAATAAAATACGCTGGAGGCTGCGATATGAAAAATTTACTTCTCACATTAAAAACTTTAGCTGCCTTATTACTTCTAATAACTTTTTATGGCAGTTTGTATTCCCAAAATGTAATCTCTTCGGTAAATGTAAGTGATAATGCTGCTGTAGTAGGCAAGCTGCTTACAAATAATACATCAGGCTCAATAATTTTAGATAAAGATTCAGAAAATTGGATGTCCAATAAAAATTATCTGGATATTAACTCATCAAGTTTCAATTATAAGGTAATGATTGTATTTAATGAGAAAATTTATGAAAACGACAAAGAAATTGAAAACTGGATGCTGGAGGAATCAGAATGGATTCTTTCTAAAAGTGATTTAGATAATACAGTTGAAGAATTAAATTTAATTGAAGACTGGATGCTTAATGATGATTTCTGGAAAATTAAACCTGCCCGTCCGGCAGGCGGGGAGGATGTAGACAGAAACACTATCGAAGATTGGATGCTAGATGATAAATTTTGGGTTATGGTTAAATAAATGAAATTGAATCTAAGGTAAAGCCTTGTGAAGGAGGATTAAAAGTACTTTCCTGTCCTTCGTATTCATATTTTCCCAATTATGAAGGGTAGTTTTGACCTGGCTTTGGCCAGGTCATTTTTATTGTACTGGTTTTACAACTCTGTCAGGGGTTTTAAACCCTAACAGAGTTAGGAAGTAAAACATCAGAAGTCTGCCTAATAAATTTGTATTATGTATAATTTGAGCTTACCTTTGTGCGCTGAATTTTCAGGTAATACAACACTAAATAAAGGTTATTTTATATCATGGATATTGAGTTAATGTTGAAAAAAGCTGTTTTAAATGCTGTTGGGAAATTATATGAACAAACACCCGATGAGAAATTAATTCAGATTCAGAAAACAAGAAAAGATTTTGATGGTGATTTTACTTTGGTTGTTTTTCCATTGTTGCGAATGTCGAAAAAATCACCGGAACAAACTGCCAGTGAATTAGGAGAATATTTAAAAGATAACGTTGAGCAAATTAGTGAATTTAATGTAATTAAAGGTTTTTTAAATCTTTCTATAGATAAAAGTTTTTGGATTTCGTATTTAAACACCGTAGTACAAGATGATAATTACGGATTTATTAAGAACAAGGAAAACCCAAAAACTATTTTAATTGAATATTCCTCTCCGAATACTAATAAACCACTTCATTTAGGTCATATCAGAAATAATTTATTGGGATATTCTGTTGCCAAAATTCTGGAAACACAGGGAGATAAGGTATATAAGGTCAACCTTGTAAACGATAGAGGCATACATATTTGCAAATCTATGCTGGCATATCAAAAATGGGGAAAAGGAGAAAAACCAAGCAAGGAAAAAAAAGGGGATAAATTAGTTGGAGATTATTACGTAAAATTTGACCAGGAATATAAAAAGGAAATCAATGACTTAGTTGCAAAGGGTCAGTCGGAAGAAAATGCCAAGAAGAATGCACTTTTGATTTTGGAGGCACAGGAAATGCTTCGTAAATGGGAGTCAAAAGATTCCGAAGTAATATCTCTCTGGAAAGAAATGAATCAATGGGTACTTGCAGGTTTTGATGTTACATATAAAAACCTGGGAGTAGATTTTGATAAAGTATATTTCGAATCAGATACTTATAAGCTGGGTAAAAAATTGATTCTTGAAGGATTGGAAAAAGGAGTTTTCGTTAAAAAAGAAGATGGTTCTGTTTGGGTCGATTTAACTAAGGAAGGACTTGATCAGAAAATCTTGTTGCGATCTGATGGAACTTCTGTTTATATGACTCAGGATTTAGGTACGGCACATCAACGTTTTACAGATTATAATGCTGACGAAGCTATATATGTTGTTGGAAATGAGCAGAATTATCATTTTCAGGTACTTAAAATTGTATTGGGGAAATTAGGATTTAGCTGGTCTGAATACTTATATCATTTGTCTTATGGAATGGTTGAGTTACCAGAAGGTAAAATGAAATCGCGCGAAGGTACTGTTGTTGATGCCGATGATTTATTGAACGAAATGACCTTGACAGCTGAAGAAATGTCACGTGAGTTAGGGAAACTGGAGGGATATTCTGATTCTGAAAAGAAACAAATAATAGAAACAATAGGTTTGGGAGCCTTAAAATATTTTATATTAAAAGTCGATCCTAAAAAAACCATGACATTTGATCCAAAAGAATCGATAGATTTTAATGGTAATACAGGACCTTTTATTCAATATACTTTTGCCAGAATTCAATCTATAATAAGGAAAGCAAATGATAAAGGGATGGAATTGCCAATTGAGCTTAATTCAAAAATAAAAATATCAAACAAAGAATTGCAACTTATCAAGCTAATTTATAGTTACCCTGAAGTGTTAAAAGAAGCGGCTAATGATTATAGCCCGGCACAAATTGCAAACTATATATTTGATCTGGCAAAAGAATTTAATCAGTTTTATCACGATCATCCTATTTTGGGCGAAGATGATAAAAGTATTTCCGAATTCAGATTACATCTTTCAAAACAGCTTGGTGAAATTATAAAATCAGGAATGGGATTATTGGGAATTAATGTTCCTGACCGAATGTAGATTTGTTTGAAAGGATTAATTAAAGTTTTAATTTTGTAAAGAGTAAAAATATTAAAATATATGTTTGAGAATTTATCAGAACGATTAGAGAAATCCTTTAAAATATTAAAAGGGCAGGGACGAATTTCAGAAATAAATATAGCTGAAACTTTAAAAGATGTACGTCGTGCATTGCTGGATGCTGACGTTAATTACAAAATAGCTAAAATATTTACCGATACAGTTAAAGAAAAAGCACTTGGTGAGAATGTGTTAAATGCAGTTAACCCAGGGCAAATGATGATTAAAATTGTTCATGATGAGCTTGTTGAGCTTATGGGTGGACAATCAACCGATGTTAACTTAAAAGGCAATCCTACGGTTGTTTTAATTGCTGGTCTGCAAGGTTCCGGTAAAACAACGTTTGCGGGGAAATTAGCTAATCATTTAAAATCAAAAAAACAAAGACATCCATTATTAGTTGCATGTGATGTGTACCGTCCTGCTGCTATTGAACAGTTAAAAATATTAGGTGAACAGATTAATGTTCCTGTTTATAGCGAAGAAGGAAGTAAGGATCCTGTAAAAATTGCTAAAAATGCGGTAAAACAAGCAAAGAAAGATGGGCAAAATCTGGTAATTGTCGATACCGCTGGTCGTTTGGCTATTGATGAAGAAATGATGAACGAGATAGCTGCAATAAACAAAGCTATCGATCCGCACGAAACATTGTTTGTGGTCGACTCAATGACTGGTCAGGATGCAGTTAATACAGCTAAAGAATTTAACGACCGCCTTGATTTCGATGGTGTTGTACTTACTAAGTTAGATGGTGATACTCGTGGTGGTGCTGCCTTATCTATTCGTTCGGTTGTAAATAAACCTATTAAATTTATTGGTTCTGGAGAGAAATTAGATGCAATTGATGTTTTCCACCCGGATCGTATGGCCGACCGTATTTTGGGTATGGGTGATGTGGTTTCGTTGGTTGAAAAAGCACAAGAACAATATAATCAGGAAGAAGCTCGAAAACTTAGTAAGAAAATTGCTAAAAATCAATTTGATTTTAATGATTTCTTAGCGCAGATTGGTCAGATAAAGAAAATGGGTAATATTAAAGATTTAGTCGGAATGATCCCCGGAATGGGCAAAATGATGAAAAATATGGATGTTGATGATGATGCGTTTAAAGGCATCGAAGCAATCATTCAATCAATGACTCCCACAGAAAGAGAAAATCCAAAGCTTATGAACGGAAGCAGAAGAAAACGAATTGCAATGGGAAGTGGAAATAATATTCAAGAAGTAAATCGCCTCATTAAACAGTTTGATGAAACAAAGAAAATGATGAAAATGATGAAAGATGGTAAAGGAATGGCCGGATTGATGAATCGAATGTCCGGAATGGGATAAATATTATATGTGAACAAAATCTAAATTGTAGTGTTTACAAAACAAAAACCTCAACAGCATGAAACTTATAGATGGTAAAAAAGTTGCAAACGAAATTAAAGAAGAAATTGCTAACGAAGTTCAACAAATAAAGGAAGAAGGGGGTAAAATTCCTCATTTAGCAGCAATTATAGTTGGTCATGATGGTGCTAGTGAAACTTACGTTGGTCACAAAGAAAAAGCTTGTACACAAGTTGGTTTTGATTCAACAGTTTTGCGCTTTGAAGATGATATAGCCGAAGATACTCTTTTAAGAAAAGTTCATGAACTAAATGATAATCCTGATATCGATGGTTTTATTGTTCAGTTACCGATGCCAAAACATATTTCGGAACAGAAAATTATCGAAGCTATTGATCCTAAGAAAGATGTAGATGGTTTTCATCCAATTAATATAGGTCGCGTGGTTATTGGTTTGCCAGCTTACGTTTCTGCAACACCTGCCGGAATTATTGAACTCATTAAGCGATATAATATCGAAACTTCAGGTAAGGATGTTGTGGTTATTGGTCGAAGTAATATTGTAGGTAAGCCAATTAGTATCTTATTGAGTCAGAAAGCAGATCCGGGAAATGCTACAGTAACATTAACACATAGTCGTACAAAAAATTTAAAAGAAGTTGTTTCAAGAGCCGATATTATTATTGCAGCTTTGGGAAATGCTGAATTCTTGACAGCTGATATGGTAAAAGAAGGAGCAACAGTTATTGATGTTGGAATAACTCGTGTAAAATCAGATAAAACTAAATCGGGTTGGAAACTTTTAGGTGATGTCAAATTCGATGAAGTAGCTGAAAAAGCTGAATATATAACTCCTGTTCCGGGTGGTGTTGGTCCAATGACCATCGTTTCATTATTACAAAATACCCTGAAAGCCGCAAAAGGAGAAATTTATCCGAAATTTTAATATCTAACTAATCTATATATTTTATAAAGGGACTTGAAAAAGTCCCTTTTTTTGTAGTGTATTTTTTACTTTCGCTTGTCATTCCCGTCCCGAATTCTAAGACTAAAACAAATAGTTGAAAACTATTTGATAAGTTATTCTGCCATAACTTGACATGGGGGTATAATATTTAATAAATTGTATTAAAATATTAAAGGCTTTCTATGGAAAATAACCTGATATATAAGGTATACGATTTCTTTAATCAGATCATTCACCCTCATGATATCAGGCTTTCTTCCGCTTCTTCCGAAAAAATATGTCCGGTAACCGGACTTGATATTTCCATGCAACCCAGAAACAGCAAATTTCTAAGTTCTTCAGGGGTAAAATGGTACTACGAGAATGATATAAAAATATTTGATAAAATCTTAGCACCCAGGTTAACTGAGAGTTTTAAAAGCAAAGATATTAACATACAATTCAGAGAAGTTGCTCACAGTATACGAAATGCAGACAGTAATCCACGTAACAATACCAGAAGAGCTATTCAAAAACTCCTTGATGAAAAGGACAGCCTGTTTAATAATATGCAACTAATAGAAAAGACTAAACTCCAGGAAGCAGGAATGAGTAGTTCTGATTCGTAAAGAATCAAAACCACCGAAATACGGTGGTTTTTAACCCAAAATTCGCAGGAGACCCTGTCTCGTTTGTAGAAATTAATTTGTTATGGCAATTGAGCTTAAAAGTTGTATATCGGTTAAATCAGAATAATCGTACTGGTACAAACCGTCATCACCAATTAGCATTAAAACACCATTAACAGGAATAACATCGTAGGATTGTATATCTGGAAATCTGGCAATCATATTATCTGTAATATTCTCAACATCGCTTGCATCATATATTTTAAGTCCTGCACTTCCATCGCATATAAATAAAACCGAATTGTCAATACCTAAACCATAAGGTTCGGTCATAGCGTATGATCTTACAAGGCTTGGATTGTAAAGGTCGCTAATATCAATAACATCCAGTTGATCGGATGTTTCGCCACATAAATTTCCGGAGCGTAATGTAACATAAGCATAATCACCTTCAACAACAACAGGGTCGCAGCTGGTTATATGCCAGTAATCAGAAACATAAGTAGGATTATACGGATTACTAATATCATAAATTAGCATTCCGCTTTGTGAGCCAATAAATAAATGATCTCCCGATGGAAATAAAGTTTCAATATTCCAACCAATGTTGAGCGTTTTTGTCACATATATATTGTCTAAACTTGCTATGTCGATAACATTTAATGAATAGGAATCGATAGTA
>JAUVUS010000220.1 GCA_030600865.1 Bacteroidales bacterium
ACAAAACTCTGATTGGATTAATATTGAACCTTCAAAAAAATATACATTAACAGTTTTTGGTAATTTCAATATTACAGAGCAAAATATAAAAGGTACTTTATCAAACAAGCGAGAGGGATTTGCTTCATATAATTTCAGACATAAGTATAAAAGCTTTAATAATGAACAGGATTATATCGCTGAAATAGAAAGTAAAAATCCAGGGCTAAAAATAAATGAATATAAGTTTGAGAATATTGATAGTTTAGATAAACCTGTCCAAAGTAAATTTACAGATATAAGCATTGAATCATTCGAAAATTTGGGGGATATAATATATTTCAATCCTATTACAATAGATAGAATTGACGAAAATCCTTTTAAGTTGGAAAAAAGAAATTACCCTATCAATTATAATTATTTATACGATCAAAAATATATATTCGATTATACAATCCCGGAAGGATTTGTTGTTGAAGAAATGCCCAAAAGTGAGCAAATCATACTACCTGGAGAATTGGGGAAATATCAATATCTTATAAATAACACAGGAAACATTATTCAGGTTATAATACAATTTAATATTAATAAACGTCAATTTCTTCCTAACGAATACGAGTTTCTAAAGGATTTCTATAATAAAATTATTGTGAAAGAAAAAGAACAAATTGTATTAAAAAAATCATGAAATCTTAAGAAGCTATCATTAAATTGATAGCTTCATTTTTACTTAACCATTTAAAAATGAAAAATATTTTCACTTTCTGTCTTATTATAATTCTATCTTCTTCTGTTTCATTTGCTGATGAAGACAAAGGTTTAAAAAAAAATGCTAATGCGATAATAGAAAATTACCACGTCGAATTAACTATTTTAAATCAAGAAAAAGCATTATTAAAAATCAAAATCGAAAATCTGATTTTAAATAAAAATGGTAACAAACATGCATTATTTGCAGAATATTATGATAAATTCAGAAAGATAAAATCATTCGATGGAAAAATATTAGACTCAAATAATAAAATAATTAAAAAAATAAGTTTCCGAGATTTAAATGACCAAAGTTTAATAAATGATTTTTCCTTATATGAAGATAATCGAATAAAATATTATGAACCTCAACAAAAAAACTATCCATATCGTGTAGTATATAATTACGTAATAGAATATAATGGAACTTTTAATTTACCTGTTTGGCAACCGTTAAAATCAAGCCACTTATCTGTAAAACATGCTTCCTTAAAGGTAATACAACCGCAAAATAATTCAATTCGCTATAAACTTATCCAAGTTAAAGAACCAGAAATACAAATAATAAAAGATCAATTAATATATAATTGGAAAGTAGAAAATCTTGAAGCAAGGAAGAGCGAACCCTTAAAATTACCTTATTCTTTGACCACACCAACAGTATATTTGGCTCCAAACAATTTTTCTATTGATGGATTTAATGGATGTATGAATTCATGGGAAAAATTTGGCAAATGGAGATATAATCTTATAAAGAACCAAAGTACATTACCCGAAGAAGCAATTCTTGACATTAAAAACTTAATCGAAGGCAAAACAAATAAATTTGAGATTGCTAAAAAAATATATGAGTATATGCAGTCCCGGACAAGGTACGTTAGTATACAAGAAGGTATCGGGGGTTGGCAACCTATTGATGCAACAACAATTCATAATCTGGGCTATGGAGACTGTAAAGCATTAACAAATTATACAAAATCACTCTTAGAAGTTGCTGGAATTGAATCGCATTATGCTGTTGTAAGGGCTGGTATAAATGAATATGATATACAAACAGATTTTCCTTCAAATCAATTTAATCATGTAATCTTATGTATTCCTATTGATAAAGATACAGTATGGCTTGAATGTACATCTCAATTTGCACCTTTCGGATATTTAGGAGATTTTACAGGAAATAAACATGCACTTTTAATAACAGCAAATGGTGGTAAAATTGTAAAAACAACTAAATATGCTAAAAAAGATAATGTACAAAACAGACACATTATCGTAAATTTAAGAGAAGACGGTCAAGCTTCTTCAATTATAAAAACAATTTATAGAGGACTTCAGTATGAAAATATTTCGTATTACACTGAAAAAAATAAAGAAGATCAAAAAGAATTTTTATTGAAAAAACTTGATATTAACAATTTTACTATAGAAGGTTTTAAAATAAATTGTAAAAAGGGTATCTATCCTGAAGCTTATGATTCAATACATTTAACCATAAATAATTATGCTAATATAAGTAGCAAACGAATGTTTTTCGCTTTAAATATGTTAAACAAGAATGAATATATTCCAATCAAATTAGATCAAAGAATTTCACCTATTCGATTTACTTTTCCGTATACTGATATTGATTCAATTGAATATTATATTCCAGAAAATTATATAATCGAATATATTCCAGAAAATTTTTCCTTAAAAAATCAATTTGGAGATTATTCCGTTGAATTCATTGTTAATCAAAATAAGATTGTTTTTATCAGAAAATTATCTGTTAATAAAGATATTTTTTCACCTGAATGCTATAATGACTTAATCATCTTTTTTGAAGAAATAACTAAACATGATAAATCAAAATGTGTATTGAAAAAAGATTCATAATATATCAATATAATTAGAAGAAACTCTATAATTTTAAAAGAAGATAAAGTAAATTGATTGCAAAAATTTATTGTACCAAATATTTATAATTTCTCATAATATCATTTTCTAAAATAAAAAACAGGCTGTCCATAAGATTAGAAACAGCCTGTTTTATCAATATCTCAATAGGCATATTCTAGAGTAAATAATGTTTTGAATATCAGATAATTATTCGTATATTTAGATATAACAAAACCCCGAAAAGTGCCGAAAACACTAAAAATCGGGGTTTCATTTTTAAATCTAATGTCCAAAATACGAAAAATTTCACAGTTTCAACACACTTTCCAGGTTCAAAGTCCAGAAGAAAATTTTAATAGTATATATGCCCAATTTTTGGAAAGTAACTTAGGCAAGATCTATCAGGCTATTCCATGGCAAGAGCTTGTAAAATCGTTTAAGATTAAAGAATCAGTAAAAGGGCCAGCTTGTACATTTACTCCGCAAGGGAAATTAGGATTAATGTTTCTAAAGCATTATGCCTGTTGTTCCGATGAGAGATTAATTGAACAGCTCAATGCTAATATTCATTACCAATTTTTTTGTGATATACTTCTTTCATCAGGAGAAAGCATAGAAAATTTTAAGATTGTTAGTCAGATACGTTGTGAGTTGGCAGAAAATCTTGATATTGAGCTATCACAGAAATGCTTGGCATCGCGCTGGTTGCCTTACATGAAAGAGTTAGGACATGCCACAACAGATGCTACCTGCTATGAGAGTGATGTTCGTTATCCAACTAATCAAAAGCTATTATGGGAATGTGTGGACTGGAGTTACGGGCAAATAAAACTGATGTGTAAGCACCTTAAAATCAAACTTCCAAGAACCAAGTATTTAAAGTGGAAGAATCGCTATTTTGCATATAGTAGAAAGCGTCGCAAACCAGCCAAAGAGAAACGAGTATTGACCCGATCATTTCTGAGTCTGTTACAAAAGCTTAATGAAGACCTTGACAGGATTGAGCAAGACTATTGTTTTGAAATCTCAAAGAAATATATCAAACGCAGGGACGCTATCAGAAAAGTTTATGATCAACAATGGCAATTGTTTAGTACGGGAGAAAAACCTAAAAACCGAATAGTAAGTATTGCCAAAAGCTACCTTCGTCCAATTGTAAGAGGAAAAGAAATTAAGAAGGTAGAGTTTGGTGCTAAAGTCAATAAGTTACAAATTGATGGTATCAACTTTATTGAACATCTGAGTTTTGATGCTTTTAATGAAGGTACTCGCTTTCAATCATCTGTTAGATTGTCTCAGGAACTTACACATACCAAATTAACAGTGATGGGTGCAGATGCTATTTTTGCTACCAATGCTAACCGGAAGTTTGCTTCTTCCAACAATATTCGCACTGATTTTTGTCGTAAAGGAAGAGCTGGTAAACATGAGGAATCTCGTAAACAACTTGCCAGAATGATTACCAAAGAAAGAGCTAGCCGATTAGAAGGAAGTTTTGGTAAAGAGAAAGAACACTATCATCTAAAAAAAGTAAAAGCTAGAACACAGAAAAATGAGATTCTCTGGATCTTCTTTGGCATTCATACTGCTAATGCATTGGAGATTGGTCGAAGAATGACCTTGGAAAAATTAAAATTAGCAGCTTAAAACATTAAATATCAGGTGTGAAAAATATCTGAATGGGATTGGTATGTTCGAAAATTAGAATATCATACCAAAAACAAACAATTTTTGGAAAATCAACAAAAAAGAAGCTGTAAAACCATATTTACAACTTCTTAATTTTATTGTTTATTTATTTGTTGCTTACTTCTGAAAGTGCCTCAATAAATGAGAAAATTTTTATTTTATCTTTTTAATGTCTAACCTGAATTATTCTTCAACTTTCTTTAAATATTTATCCAGGAATTCAAGAATCTTTTTATTTGATTCGATTTGATTATCTTTTTTCCTAAACCCATGGCCTTCATCTTCAAAAATAACATATTCCACCGGAACACCATTAGCCTTAGCCTTTTCAACTATTTCATCAGATTCAACTTGTAATACCCTTGGATCATTTGCTCCCTGAAGAACCATAAATGGTTTTTGAATCTTATCCGCATGGAATAAAGGAGAAATATTATATAAATAAACAGAATCTTCATAAGGATTACCCATTTCCTTATATAATGCATTTCTAAAATCCTCCCACCATGCAGGAATACTTTTAAGTGTACGTAACCAGTTAGTTACACCAAATATATTTACTCCAACTTCAAATTCATCGGGTGTAAATGTCATTGCAGCAGCAACCATATAGCCACCATAAGATCCTCCCATAATACCAATTTTATTAGGATCTACAACTCCTGTTTCTTCAAGAAATTTCTTTGCATATATACAATCTTTTAAATCATGATCACCATGTTTTCTATCATCTAAAGAATAAAAAGTTTTTCCATAACCGCTACTACCTCTATTATTAACATCAATAACTGCATAACCATGATTAACCAGATATTGAATTGTTGATCTGTAACCTACACGAGCTTGTCCTCCGGGGCCACCATGAACATGAACTAAAGCAGGAACTTTATTCTTTTTAGATGCTTGATGCGGAATATACAGTACTGCTGGAATTTCAAGTCCGTCAAAAGATTTATAACGCACAA
>JAUVUS010000162.1 GCA_030600865.1 Bacteroidales bacterium
ACTTTCTTTCCAGTTATTTGACAGATTCGTGACATTTTTATTTCGATTTTTTTATCTCATTTCTTCAAAACAGAACGCAAAATACGTGATTTTTATTCAATTATTCAAATATATTTATAAAAAAATTACAAAAAACTATATTTCTTTCTCCAATATTAACTTCTGCAACATATTTAGAGCTGTTAAGGATGCACTTTGAATGTTTCTTCCCCGATGATTACCAAAAACATACTTCTTAGAAATTACTTTTGAATTGTCAGAAACTGCAATCCATGTTGTACCTACGGGTTTTTCTTCAGTACCACCAGAAGGACCGGCAATTCCGGAAGTCGCAATGGCAAAATCTGTTTTGTATAATTTTCTTACTCCTTTAGCCATTTCTTCAACTACTTGTTTGCTTACTGCACCATAATTAACTATATTTCTTTTACTTACAGATAATACATTTTCTTTGATCTCATTTGAATACGCAACTACTCCTCCTAAAAAGTACTCGGAACTCCCGGATATAGATGTTATAAGATGAGCAATATTTCCCCCGGTACAACTTTCAGCAGTACTTATTGTTTTATTATTTTTTCTAAGTAACTTCCCTACCACCTCTTCCAGCTTGTCGGAATCATAACCGCAAATTAAATCAGGAATTATTCTTTCAAGTTCCCCGACTTGTTCTTTTAATATATTTTCAAGCAATTTTTGATTATCACCCTTAGCAGTTAGTCTGAGTTTGATTAAACCCGGTGAAGGTAAATAAGCCAACGATATTACATCAGGCAAATTACTTTCCCAGGTTTCCAGAACTTCAGCTAATTTCGATTCAGGCCATCCCTGTGTTAAAACAATTTTATGTATAATATGTAAATCACTGTCCATTTTCTTTAATTCGGGAATAATAGACTCGGTCATCATTTCTTTCATTTCAAAAGGAACTCCCGGCATTGAAATAATAATACATCCCTCCTGCTCAAACCACATTCCCGGTGCTGTACCAATCTTATTTCTTATTATTTTACAACTTTCGGGTACATCAGCTTGTCTTATATTGCGTTCATTCATCCAGGCTTTTCGTTTAATAACAAATTGCTCAACATGTTTTAAGACTTCCTTGTTCTGAACAAGTTTTGTATTAAAATATTCAGCCAATGACGTTTTTGTAATATCATCATCGGTAGGCCCGAGTCCACCGGTAATTAAAATTAAATCTGCAATTTGCTTAGCATTATCTAATGCTTTAAATATTTCATCCTTTTTGTCTGATATAGAAGTTATTCTAATAATATCAACGCCAATAAGATTTAACTTGTTAGCTATCCATGCTGAGTTAGTATCGACAGTTTGCCCAATTAAAATTTCATCGCCAATAGTGATTATTTCCGCTTTCATTTTATTAGATATTAGTATTGAGTATCAAGTATCGAGATAATTCGTTATGAATCAATAAACTTTATAAGTTTTGTAAAAAAAATTACACAAATATTATTATTTGTTTTATAGCTAAAAACTCATGGTTTTATTGTCTTTATACCTGATACTAAAATCTCATATCTTGTGTTAATTTTTTCTATAAATTTTAAACGCTGCAAAAGTGTGGGATGAGAATAATTGAAAAATACATATAGAGGATGCGGAGTTAAGTTGGATAGATTATTTACAGAAAGATTTTTTAATGCATTCTGTAAATAAATACCTTTATAATTCTCTGATGCAAATTGATCCGCCACATATTCATTCTTGCGGGAAATAATATTCATAAACAATCCAATGATTGTTGATATCGGACTATATAAAAATCCGAAAGTTATTAAGCCCAAATGAAAACTAGGTATATCGGACCCCAATGCTTTTGATAATTCAGGATTTCCAACAAATAGCGATAAAATAAACAAAGTAAGTCCTGTTTGTACAATTGATGTAAAAACAGAAATTAAGGTATGTTTTTTCTTATAATGGCCTATCTCATGAGCAAGTACAGCAACAATCTCTTCTTTGCTTAATTTCTCAATTAATGTATCAAATAAAACTATTTTCTTTTTTTTACCTAATCCACTGAAATATGCATTAGCTTTTGTACTTCGTTTTGATCCATCTATTACAAAAATATTATCTAACCTAAAATCAGCATTTAAGCAAAATGAAGTTATCTCATCTTTAAGTTCTCCATCCTCAAGAGGTTTTAATTTATTAAATAAAGGAACAATCAGGGAAGTATAAAACATGGTCATGAACAACATAAAAATACTTACAGCTATCCATGCATATATCCAAAAATAATCCCCAACGGTATTATAAAACCAGATAATTAAAGCAAGTAAGCCACCTCCAATAACAGCAGCAATTATCCACCCTTTTATTTTATCAAGCACAAATGTTTTTGATGTTGTTTTATTAAAACCAAAACGCTCCTCAATTACGAAAGTATCATATATATTAAATGGACTATGTAAAATATCTGATGCAAACTTGATAATTCCAAAGAATATAATAGCTATAAGAATAGAATTTGATGTATAAGATCGTGCAATATTATCGATAAATGTAAATCCCGAGAAATAGAGGAATACCAGTATTAACAGTAAACTAAAACTGCTTGTCAGAATGGAGAATTTATGATTTGCTTTATCGTAATCCTGCGATTTCTTATACTTTTCTTCATCGTAGATTCCTTTTAATTCATCAGGAAGTACAGAACTTCTTCTGGTAGCATTTAAATAATCAAGAAACTGATCAAGTAGATAATCGAAAATTAAAATTCCGATTATAAAATAAAAGATGATTTGATGCATATCTGTTATTAATTTTGAAATAAGGTTCCAAAATTAATAAAAAGCATCAATTTTACTAGATTTACCAGCATTAATAAATCTGTTGTTGAAGTTTTTCCAGGTCTTTTTGCCGACTTTTTAGCAAAGAAATGTAGTATCGGGTTCTTGATTTATTTTTAATATTATTTGATTTCTCTGCCCAGGCTATAGCTAACTCAATTTTACCTGTCATTTCGCTTGCAACAGCCATATTATAACATGCCCTGCTTGTAATTTCCTTATCAATACTATTTGTGTATTTCTTCCATATTTTAGAAGCTTCCTCCCAATTATTATTTTTCACAAATTGAGTTGCTGTTTCGAAATCTTTATTTCCCAAATGAAAATAATATCTGGTTTCTGATCGCCATCCGGGGAATATCCTATTGGCATAATCTGCTGCTGCAAAATAGCTTGTTTCTCGTATTGATCTTTCAACACTTGGCATTTTCCTTTCTACCTCAGCTTTTGAATAACTGCGAGCATCCCAGAATAATGTATCGTTATAATGATACCGATCCAATCTCTTTTTTTCTACTAAATCAAAAACACTCCAGTAAATATTAACTGCCAACTCGCGATATTTATAATACTCGGTTGGAATATAGTAATATTCAGTAATTATATTACTCTCCATAGAAAGACTTAGTGAATCTAAAATTATAAATATGTCGGCGTTATTATTACCAGATATCTTTTCCAAATATTGCCACGAAACAGTATCTAACGTATATAATTTGTCCTTATCAGGATATCCTTTAAGGTATAAAAAATTCGTTGAATCAACATTGGCAGAGGATTGAATAGCGTCCATAAAACCCAGGCTCATTTCTTCTGTTATAATTTTATAAAGTAATGTATCCGTATTATCATCATGATTAATATCAGTTGCCAGGTTTATAAAAACAATTTTATTAAAATTACCGGGAAACTCAATATCAGCAGGAACTATGGTTTCAATTTGAATCGAAGTAAGAGGCTGACAACTCTGAAAAAAAATAACTAAAATAGCAGATATTAAAATAAGCCAACGATATTTCATCTTTTAATAATATTTATATATTGATGATAACTCTAAATAGATAAAAATATTTTATCTACAAAAATAATACCATTCGAAAACAATAAAGGCACTTATTTTTGTTAATAAGTACCTTCAATAATATCAGATATTTACCAAACTAGGTTTGCATTCCACCACATACATTTATAACCTGACCGCTAACATAAGTTGATAAATCAGATGCTAAAAACAATGTTGTATTCGCAACATCTTCGGGAGTACCTCCACGGCGTAATGGAATTTGTTGTTCCCATGTTTTTCGCACATCTTCCGGCAACTTTGCTGTCATCTCGGTAATAATAAAACCGGGAGCAATAGCATTACTGCGAATATTCCTTGATCCTAGTTCCTTTGCAATAGATTTTGTAAAACCAATAATACCTGCTTTTGAGGCCGAGTAATTAGCTTGTCCTGCATTACCACTAACACCAACAACGGAGCTCATGTTAATAATTGATCCTGACTTTTGTTTCAGCATGTACTTTTGAGCAGCTTTAGTAAAATTAAACACCGATTTGAGATTAACAGATATAACAGCATCCCATTGTTGTTCTGTCATTCTCATTAATAAGGTATCTTGTGTAATACCTGCATTATTAACTAAAACATCAATACTTCCAAATTCTTTTTGAATTCCATCAACAAGATTTTGAGTTTCTTCGTATTTACTTGCATCAGACGCATATCCTTTTGCTTTAACTCCCAAATCCTGAAGCTGCTTTTCCACTTCTTCTTTTGCTGCATCGTTATATTCTAAATCAGTAAATGCAATATTTGCACCGTGTTCGGCCAGTTTAATAGCAATAGTTTTTCCTATTCCCCTGGCAGCACCGGTAATAATAGCAGTTTTTCCTTCTAATAATTTCATAAATTTATAGTTTGATTATATTATTTACACTTTTTACTTTTCACTAATTTATACAGAACAAAAATAATGATTATAAGTTTATTTATGCAATAAAAAAATATTAACAAACTTAACTTATTGATACTAATTTAAAAACAAATCAGGCAAACTAGTTATTGTAAACACAAGATTTTTATATCCTTTACCAAGTCGCTGATTGTAATTGAATAGTTTTAAAAATGATTTTTTTTTCATACATTGTGAGCTTGAAATAATGATTTTATCTGATAATATTTAAAAGATTAAATACCTAAACATCAAAATATTCCGACCCATGAAAATTAAGATGAATCTTAAAACAAAAATGCTTGTTTATATTTTAACTACAGCATCACTTATATATGTGCTTGCATTAGGTTATGTAGGTTTAAAATTAAATAATATTGCTTTTGATAATGCCAAAGAACTTACAAATACCTATGCAAGAGAATATGCAAATTATACTAAAGCGGATTTAAGTGTTGATATGAATATGACCCGGGCGCTAGCCCAGGTCTCAATGGGATATAAAAACCTTCCTCCTGATCAAATGAAAGATATTTTAAATGAGATGTTGGAACATTTAATTGAAGAAAATCCCAACTTCCTTTCAACATGGTACAATTGGGAACTAAGCGCCATCTGGCCTGACTGGAACAAACCTCATGGTCGGTTAAGGCTAACTTTTTACAGAATGGACGGGCAAATAATGTACAAAGAAGAGATTATAGATACTGTTCCGGGATTTACAAAAGGTGCATATTACGATATACTTGAAAAACAGATAGAATATGTTATGGATCCTTATTATTTCACATATCAGGAAGGTGCAGAAGAGGTCTTAGAAACAAGTGTAGCTGTTCCAATTATTATTGATGGTGTTACTGTTGGTATAGCAGGCCTTGACCTTTTATTACAGCGTTTTCAGGATATTATAACTGAAATACATCCTATACAGGGAAGTTATGCCTTTCTTATTTCACATAATGGTCAGTTTGTTGCACATAATAATGAAGAATTAGTTGGCCTGTTTGTACAAGATTTAGAAGTAGAAGAAACAAACATATTACAAAAAATTCAAAGTGGAGAAGAATTTTTAAATACAAGAAGAGGAGATGATGGCATCGACTATTGGGTTTCTTACGCCCCGGTTTATATAGGTAACTCTCCTACACCGTGGTCATTCGGTATTGCTGTACCAGTTGATGTAATAATGGCAGAAGAAAAAGCCACTTTAAGAAAGTCGATTTTGGCAGGATTAATAGGACTTTTATTAACAGCATTAATTATCTGGATTATTGCTCACAGTATATCACGACCAGTTATAAAAACAACAGCTATTTTAAGCGATTTAGCAAAAGGAGACATCGATGAATCCAAGAAAATAAATATAAAAACGAAAGATGAAATTGGTGAAATGGCTAACTCTGTTAATACGCTTATTG
>JAUVUS010000285.1 GCA_030600865.1 Bacteroidales bacterium
CCCTTTTATTTTAGCGGCATCTTGCCTCTCTATTTCTGTCATATCATCGATAAATACAGAATTAATTTTTTCAGTAACATCTTCTATACGTACCAAAAAAGTTACTTTAAGCCCAGGTGTAGGTATCTCTTCTTCCATAGACATTGCCCAAAATCCATCCTTTAGATAATCATGTTCAGGGGAGCTGTGTTGTTGAATACTTCCACGTCCGCAATGATGATTGGTTAAAACAAGCCCTTTATCAGAAATTACTTCGCCTGTACATCCACGACCAAAAATTACAATGGCATCTTTTAAACTAGTGTTATTTACACTATAAATTTCTTCAGCTGATAATTCACAACCCATTTGTTGCATTTTCTCTATATTTAATTCTTGAATTAGTGGCAATAACCACATTCCTTCATCAGCTTTTACTGAAATATTCAAAAGCAAAATAATACTTAAAATCGACAATAATTTTTTCATGTTTTATTAATTTTTATTAAATAAATTCCCAATCAATGGTAGAATATTCTTAGATTAATTAATTCGCGTAAAGTTTAATTTAAAACTAAAAATATTGTTTTTTAATATACCTTTGTTTCGAGTTTTTGTTCAATAAATTTAGAATTTATCAACTAATTATGGCAGAAAATAAAACTGATATCCTGACTTTATCTCTTGGCGAAATTAAAGATTTTTTGATTAAAAAAGGAGAAAAAGCTTTTCGGGCAAAACAAATTTATGAATGGTTATGGAAAAAGCCGGTGAATAGCTTCGAAGGAATGACCAATATATCAAAAGATCTCAGGACTTTATTAGATGATAATTTTGTTATTCAGGCAGTTCAGGTTGAATATTTACAAATAAGTAAGGATAAAACCATAAAAGTAGCATTGAAATTATTCGATGGAGTAATAGTAGAAAGTGTTTTAATTCCTGTGGATAACAGGGCAACGGCATGTATTTCGTCACAGGTTGGGTGTAGCTTAGGATGCGAATTTTGTGCAACAGCTAAATTGGGATTAAGAAGAAATTTAAGTGTTGGTGAAATTTATCATCAGGTTGTTGAGATCATGAAACTGGCAAATGAAAAATATAATCTCTCATTAACAAATATTGTACTAATGGGAATGGGAGAACCATTATTAAATTACGACAATGTTCTGAAATCAATGGAAATGGTTTCATCTGAAAATGGACTTGGAATGTCACCCCAACGGATTACTCTTTCGACAGTTGGCTTACCACGAATGATAAAAAAACTTGCTGATGATAAGGTTAAATTTAATTTGGCTGTTTCGTTGCATTCGGCAAACGATAGAAAAAGAAGTGAGTTTATGCCGGTTAATAAAGGAAATTCATTATCTGAACTGAGAGATGCGCTGGTATATTTTAATGAAAAAACAAATCAACGAATAACTTTTGAATATTTACTGATGAGTGGAATAAATGATTCATTAAAGGATGCGCAGGAGTTCGCTGAATATTGTAAAAGTTTTCCTGTAAAAATCAATATTATAGAATACAACTTAACTAGTGATAAACGATTTAAAAAATCATCGAACGATGCATTTAATGAGTTTGTAACATTCATGAAAAGCAGAAATCTTGTTGTGAATGTCCGTCGTAGCCGCGGTCAGGATATTGACGCAGCCTGCGGACAATTAGCGGGGAAACAATAATAGATATTATAATGTATAGTACTATCACGAATTAAATGCGTAAATGATTAAATGATTGAATAATGTAAAAAATTATGACTATAGTTACATGTTTAAAGTTCATAGCGTATGATACGCAATGCATTACGTATAGTGTGATAATTTAAAATTTAAAGTTTTGAGTTTCGAGATACTAATTTACCAGTTTACCAATAAACCATTTAATCATTTACGCATTTAATCATTTCCATTAAAATAACAGTAGAACCTAATTTAATTCTAACGGGTTATACAATACAATTTATTCATTGAAATTAATTTCTAGTTGTTCATCTAAAAGCCTGAACGACATTCGATGAAATGATGTTGTTCCAAAATCTTTGATTGCCTGTCGGTGTTCTTTTGTTGGATATCCTTTATTTCTTTTCCAGTTATATTCGGGATGTTTTTCGTGTAAATCATACATAATATCATCACGGTAAGTTTTTGCCAGAATTGAAGCTGCTGCAATGGAATAATATTTTGAATCACCCTTAATAATACATTGATGTGGTATATTTTTATATTTTATAAATTTATTTCCATCTATTATAATGTGATAAGGTAACATGTTAAGGGAATCAAGAGCTTTGTGCATTGCCATAATTGACGCTCTCAAAATATTTAATTCGTCTATTTCTTTATTATCAATAATTCCAATAGCATACGAAATGGCACATGCCTCAATTTCTTTGCGAAGTAAATACCTGTTTTTTTCGTTTATTTTTTTTGAATCGTTTAAAACCGGATGAGTAAAATCTCCCGGAAGAATAACTGCTGCAGCAACAACAGGTCCGGCAAGGCAACCACGGCCGGCTTCATCGCAACCAGCTTCTACAACTTCCTGCTTAAAAAAACTAAGCAACTCGGTTTTATTAGTCATTGATTACTTTTTCTATACTTTCCCAGAATTTTTCAGCAGTTTTATCCCAGTTAAATTTTTGTCTTTGTATTTTACCCTTTTCTATTAACTGATTTCTCAGATGTGGACCATTATATATCTTTATCATTGCATCGGCAATGGATTGTACAGAAACAGGATTCGCAAATAAGGCTGCATCTCCTGCCACTTCGGGCATTGATGTGACATCTGATGTTATTACTGCTGTGTCACAATTCATAGCTTCGATAATAGGAATTCCAAATCCTTCAAAATATGGAACATAAGTTAAGGCAAATGCTGCGCCATAAAGATTTTTTAACTGAACAGGATTCATTCTCCCTGTAAAAATGACATCATTTTTAAAGCTCATTTTATTAAAAACATCTTTTATGTTTTTTGTCTTAAACATTTTCTCACCAACTATAACAAGCTTTAAATTACTTTTAGTTTTGGACTTAAACAGATCAAATGCAGAAAGAAGATTAGCTACATTTTTTCGTGGACTTAAAGCACCAACAAATATGAAAAAATCAGCTCCTCCTGTGTATTGTTGTTTGGCTTTTAATATTTCATCCTTTAAGGAAGGTTTGTAAATTTCATTTGATCCATTATAAACTACATCAATATTTTTGGCATTTAAATTATACTGTTGGGCAATATCCTGTTTTGAAAATTCAGAAACTGTTACAATTTTATTTGCTTTTTGTGCAAAACGAGGAAAGAAATACTGATAATAATTGCGTATACCGAAAGGGAAATCCTTTGGGTTATGAACAAAACTGATATCGTGAATAACAGCTATAGATTTTATATTTGATCTTAATGATAAGAATCCGTCAGGAGAAATAAAGATGTCGGCATTAATTTGTTTAAGAATTTTAGAAACTGACTTTTCGAACCAGTAATAAAACAGAACCGGATGTCGCGCTTGCGGACCGATAACAATAGCTTGAACATTATCAGAAAAAATGAATTCCTTGCTATATGATCTGTCAAAAATAAAATAGAAATTATGTTCAGGATGATTTTGCGTAATTCGTTTCAAGGTTTCGTAAGTAAACCACCCGATACCTTCCAGTTTATTTTTTAATAAAATTCTTGTATTAACAGCAATATTCAAAAGGGAACATTTTAATGGATTATCATATCTTTGTAACAAAGATGCTAAAAAATTGAAGAACTTTATAAAATACATACTTCAAAAAATTCTGGGATTGCATAATTACTTTTTTTTATTTGCCCGATTTGTAATTTTAAAATTACCATACGATAAAAACGAAAAAGATTTTTTAAGATTTTTTGATTTAATTGAAGAAGGCGGACATGTATTGGATATTGGTGCCAATATTGGTGTAATGACATACTATTTTTCAAAATTTTTTTCTGAATCTACGGTGCATGCTTTTGAACCAATACCTGATAATTTAAAAGTATTAAGAAGAATAGTCGAAAAATTTAATTTGTCAAATGTGAAGATTTATCCATATGCACTTGGGGACAAAAATGATATTGTAAAAATGGTAATGCCTCAATTTAACAAGGTGTATTTTCATGGATTAAGTCATGTTGAGGAAGTAAATAAAGAAAACATAGGACATTTATATGATGTTGAGATGAAACGCTTGGATAATCATGAAGAGTTTAAGAATGTTAAAATTAATGCTGTTAAAATTGATGTAGAGGAGTATGAGTATAGTGTCCTCACAACAATTTAGTTTTTTTTATCCGATATCCACATCTACTTGTTTTCTTTTTATGATATCTCCATCATATTCAGCCAAAATCCAAAAGCTGTATTTCCCGGGTGGCGTGTTTATTGTTTCAATTATAAAAATTGAAGGTTCAGTCTTTGAGCTCCCTTCTGGACCCAATGACATTACAGTAACATTATCTGGGGTTATTATGAAATTTGGAATATTAG
>JAUVUS010000181.1 GCA_030600865.1 Bacteroidales bacterium
AAAAAGAAGCTACAAACGGAAATCAAAAAGCATTTGTAAAAAGACAAGTTCATGATACTAATGCAGATAAGGATAAATCAGGTTTAATATGCTCAGGAGAACAAACACATGCTTTCATTCTTTTGGATAAATCTAAAATTGATATCATTAACCGGATTTTAGTAAAACTTGACATTGGAGAAAATGGTAGACTAAGTTTAAGTCAGGATGGAATATCATTCGACGAGAATAAAATTTTATCAGATGAAATTAATTACCGGATTAATGATGAAAACAACTGGGAATACACAGAACAATTAGGCTTAAAAGATACTATTTACATTTTTGGTGCCGGGCACGTTAGTTTACCATTAAGTCAGATTCTTAGAGTCCTTGATTTTAAAGTTGTTGTTCTTGATGACCGTAAAGACCTGTCAACCTTTGATAATAATGTGTATGCTCATCAAAAACGAATTGTTGATTATAAAAACATAGCAGATATTGTTCCTGAAGGCGAGCATAGCTTTGCAGTAATAATGACTGTTGCACATAAAAGTGATGCCATTGTTTTAAAACAGTTAGTGCAAAAGAATTTAAAATACCTTGGAATGATAGGAAGTAAAACCAAAATAAAAACCATTTACGAATCGCTTATGAATGAAGGCATTTTAGAAAGCGATTTAGCAAAAGTTGATGCACCAATCGGATTATCCATAAATAGTAAAACTACTGCAGAAATAGCAATTAGTATTGCTGCTAAAATTATTCAAGTGAAGAATATGGACAACTAATTAATATGTTATTAGTTTTTTACTCCAATTTTTTACACGTAATTACCCATAACGACTGTGCTAAGAAACGTAGCGGTTTTCGAGGCTGTGAACTTCCTGTCTTGCAGTTAGCCAAATCTTCAACCTAATCAAATTGTCAAATCGAAGATTTGGCGATGCTACAAACGAGCTACTGTGCTCAAACCTACACGTTTTTCGCTATGTATTTTTAGCCTTTGTTAGCCCACGTATATCATATTTGTATTTTCTTTTTCTATTGTTAACTCGTGTGATAAAGCCATATTCTCAAAAAAATCGACTACTACGCGATAAATAGATAAAGGGTTAAATAATTAAAAAGCCCGAACTGCACGAAATCTACGATTCTTATATTTACTGTAAATAGATTGCATTCCATTGGTAAATTCTTGTTGCCATACAGTGCCGTCATTGTATTCTGTAGAACATGTATATGTTTCTCCATTATAAATAGCAACACCACCATTTGCTAATGCTGTTGAATCAATTTTTGTTTTATTAAGAAACATCAAATTCAATTCTTTTTTTGATGGCAGGTACCAGTCGCCATAAGACTTACCTGCTTCGGTAATTTGCAATTCATTACAGATTCGGGCTGCATAATTATTACCATCATCACCAATTGCCACATGAGCAGCAATAATTATTGCGGTATTGGCTTCACCTGCATAGGGGCCATCTCCTTTGGCTTGTGTGTTACCATTAGTCCCTGCATACCATCTTAGTGAAAGCCCTCCATTTTGATTTTCTTTAGTGCAAACTAAGCCATGCTCACCTGTTTCATCAAGCCAAAATACTATTCCGCCTTGTGCAAAATCGCCTACTTGGTATTTATGTTCGCTTATTGTTGTTCCTGTAATATCAATTCCATCTCCTGCTGTATAAACATTTACACTATCTTGATAAGTTCCGCCATTAGTTAGGGTTACGATTAAGCCTGTGCGAGATATGGTTTGGTCGCCTGTGTTTGTACCTGATAAATTACCTAAATTAGTAATATCAGTAGCTGTAATATTTGCAGCTTGGCTACTTGTATATGTAGGATCGGTTTCATCAGTATTAGTAAAATGATCAAGGTCTGAAATTTGACTTTCAGTAATTGAAATCCCTGTACTTTTATCCCATGAAGTAAATTCAGGGTCGGTTTCGGCATAACTATCCAATTTATTATTCCAATTCGTAGTATCAGTTCCTGTTATTCCACTTGCTACTGATGCCCCAAATACAGGATCGGTTTCATCAGTATTTGTAAAATGGCTTAGGTCTGTTATTTGGCTTTCGCTTATTGTTATACCTGTTGTTTTATCCCAAACATTATATATTGGGTCTGTTTCTGTGCTTACAAAACCACTTACATCTGGAAAATCTGCTCGTATTTGACTTGCTGTGTCTTGTATTGTTTGCTGGTTTGTTGCAATACCACTTATATCTTGGTCGCCTGTGTTTGTACCCGATAGGTTACTTAGGTTTGTAATATCTGTTGCTGTTATATTATTAGCCTCACTACTTGTAAATGTTGGGTCAGTTTCGTTAATTCCACTTGTAATAGTTTCGGCAGTTTTAGCGTGTAGTGCGTAAGCTACACTCATTAGTTGGCTTGTGCCTGTTATGGTGTATATTGTTCCTCCTGCTGTTGTTGGGTCGGTTTCTGTTTTTATAAAATAGATGTCGTTTGCCCATTCGATGGTTGTAAAATCGCCACTTTCTACGGTTCCGTTTCCTATTTCTACTGTTACTAATCCGTTGGCATTGGTGGAGGTGTTATGGGTTTCTACATAAACTACTGTGCCTGTTGTGGCACTACCTCGCAATATGCTTATTTGCATTCCTATGCCCTGGTTGGTTACTAATTGGTCGCTTGTATTACGTATTACCGATTGGTAACTCATTTTTTCTGGTGCTTGTGCAAACACGCTTGCAGTTATTAATACTGCTATTAAAATTGTGTAAATTTTCTTCATCTTTAATTAATTTTAATAATTTTAAATACTTTAATTTCTGTACTGTTATCTAATACTTTTTCAAAATAATTGGCAGGTACAAGATTGTTTGTTTCAATTTTTGTTTCCATACCTGTTGCTTTTACGCTTTGCAATAGTTTTCCGTTTATGTCGAAAACCTGATACTGCAAATTAGTTGTTTCGTAGTTTTCTACTTTTACGGTTAAATAATCAGTTGTTGGGTTAGGATAAGCCGAAATGCCTAGGTTTATGCCTTTGGCTTCAACTATGCCTGTTACTACCGAAATTTCAAAGGGCTGTTGCACTCCTTGGGCTATGGTATTTCCGTTTGTTCCTGTTTGCGTAGTGTAAACCGTTTGCCCTACGGTGTAGCTGGCTTTTCCTCCGCCTCCACTTGCCTTTCCTCCTGTGGTAGGTATGGCTTCTTGGGCTTGTAATCCTGTTAGCATTAATATGCTAATAAGAATTAATGTACTTAGTTTTTTTATGTTCATTTTTTCAGGTCTTTAATTTATATGTTTCTAAAGTAATGATTATTCTTAAATAAAAATATGTTATAAAACTATTCAATTTGCCCTCATGTGCCCTAACTTGTTATTATAACAAATATACTTAAAAAGTTCACATTAACCACTAAATAAGATTGTTAAACAATCAAATTTGCTTTTATATGTAAGTACTCCTATTGACTTTTATGAATTTTTATGTTACCTTGCATATACTAGCTTTTCTCTAAAATCTTATCTAATGAATAAAGAAATAGAGATAATAAAAAAGATTATTGATATACTTCCCAAAAGTGAGTGTTTGCAGAATAATTTTTTTGAATCCGATGCCGAAATTTTAAACTATAATAACAACAAGCTATTATTCTCAATTGATGAATTTTCGCAGGAAGATTTTTTCAGTGATGATTATCCTTATGAATTAGGTAAAAATATATCAATTGCAACAATTAGTGATATTCTGGCAAGTGGTGGAAAACCTATATTTTATGCCCACAGCTTAACAATAGACAATGAAAAATGGGATAGTAAATTTATTGAAGCATTCACTCAAGGTATTGCTGATGTACTTAAAGAAGTAATGGCAGGCTTTATAGGTGGAGATTTAGGAATATCACAATTATGGAAATACACAGGTGTTGTTATAGCTGAGGCTGAAAATCCAATTACGAGAATTGGAGCAGCAGAAGGTAATCTGATATATATGACCGGTCAGCTTGGTGCAGGAAATATTGAAGCTGCAAAAAAGCTTTATTTGAACAATAATCTTCTGGGAAACAACTTAAGCCTACCAAGACTTAAATTAAATTTAAGATATAAAGAATCTAAGTTTATAAACAAATATGTAACATCTTGCATTGATTCAAGCGATGGTGTTTTGAGTGCCATTAATACGATTTCAGATTTAAATAATGTAGGTTTCAAAATTACTAAACTACCATATTCAGAAGAAGGTATCAAATTTTGTGAATTAATATCAAAACCAAAATGTTTACTTTTCATGGGAGAATGTGGAGAATATGAACTCGTATTTACAATTAAAAAGGAAGATAAGGATATTTTTATCCAAGAAGCAAACAGTAATCAACTTTCTTTTACACAAATTGGAGTGATTCAAAACAAATATCAAAAATTATTACAAACCGAAGATGATCATATTGATTTCATAAAATATAAAGTAAGTGCGAGAGACTATAATGATATTAGTGAATATTTAACTGAACTAATAAATTATGTCAAAAATAACAAAAAATAACAGAAGGGTTGTAATTACTGGTATCGGACCTGTTTGTTCCAATGGAATTGGCAAAGATGAATTTTGGAATAATATATTATCCCAAAAGTTTATAGTTGAAAGAATTCCTGAAAAATATCAATCTTTTCATAATTACAAAACCAGCTTTTACATTCCTTTTCCTAAGATTAATTTAGATGATTTTAGTTTTTTTAAAAAATATTCCAGTATAATGGAAGCTACATCTGTTCTGGCTTTAGTTGGCACTGAGCTAGCATTAATTGATTCAGGAATTAAAGAAAATACAAACTCTAAACTTGCAACTGAAATATTCGAAAACTCCGGAATTATACTAGGAAATGGAATCGGCAGCTTGAATACAGGCTTTAGTTTTTATGCATTTCATACTTATAATAAGCTATTAAAAGACACCTCTGCAGATTTCATAAAACCAAAATTTAATAGAATGGTAATCCCCGCTACAATGCCTGATTCTGCCACTGCCTGGGTCTCCATTTTATATAAAATAAACTCATTTAATTACACTATTAATGCTAGTTGTGCATCTGGAACTTATGCTATTGGAGAAGCATTTCATAAAATTAAAGATGGTTATTCTGACATGATGATCACAGGTGGAGTTGAATGTCTGAAAGACGATAGCGGTGCTATAATAAGAGGATTTGATTCACTTGGTACTTTAACAAAATCAGAAGATGGAAAACCTATGCCATTCTCACATGATAGAAGTGGATTTTTATTTGCCGAAGGTGGTGGATGTATTTTGATACTTGAAGAATTAGAAAGAGCTCAAAGTCGTGGAGCCAGAATATATGCTGAAATTGAAGATTATCAATCCAATAGTGATGCACATAATATTGTTCAGGTGCAGGAATCGGGAGAGCAAATCACTAAATTGTTAAAAAGTATTATTGGTGACAACAAAATTAACTATTTAAACACGCATGGAACAGGTACTGAATTAAATGATAGAGTTGAGCATGAAATAATTAAAAAAGTCTTTGGAAACAAAGAGAATCAGCCTATTGTTAACTCAACGAAAAGTATTTTAGGACATACTATTGGAGCAAGTGGAGCATTCGAAGTAGCAGTAACAGCGCTTTCAATTAAGAATTCAAAAATTCATGCTAATTTATCAGATAATAACTTTGATGATTTGAATCTTGCTACTGAAACACTTGACATGGAAATAGATTATGCTTTGAAAACTTCGTACGGTTTTGGTGGTCACAATGCAGCTATTTTGTTAAAAAAATATAAAGAATAATAT
>JAUVUS010000276.1 GCA_030600865.1 Bacteroidales bacterium
CGGGGAAGAAAAAGTAGAAAAGAAGAAGGAAGAAAAGAAAGCTAAGAAAGAAGCTAAGAAGGAAGAAAAACCTAAGGCCAAAGAAAAAAAGGCTGACAAGGAAAGTGATGAAAAAATTTCTGAATAGCTCTATATTTTAATTAAAAACTAATTACAATGGAATTTAAGATTGAAAAACTGGAAAAGTACACTTTAATTCAAGTAATGGAAGAAAAACTTGACACGAATGTTGCACCAAGTTTGAAATCCGAATTAGTTTTAATCTCTGGTAAGGGAGAAAAGAATATTATACTTGATTTAAGTAATTGCAGATATTGTGATTCATCAGGTCTAAGTGCTATTCTTGTTGCTAATCGTCTTTGCAAAAATGCTAATGGAACATTTGTTTTAACAGGTTTAAACGATGCTGTTGACAGATTAATCACCATATCGCAGTTGGATACAGTTTTGAATATTGCATATTCAACCGAAGAAGCTGTCGATATTGTTAGTACCGAAGAAGAAGGTCGCAAAAATAATGGTAAATAAACCGAATTTTTAATTTGACTTTTGAATTAACAATATTAGGAAGCAGTTCTGCTGTTCCAACTTCGAAAAGAAACTTAACCGCTCATGTGCTTAATGTACATGAGCGGTTTTTTTTAGTTGATTGTGGCGAAGGAACGCAAATTCAAATCAGGAAAAATAAAATACGCTTTGGAAAGATTGATCATATCTTTATAAGTCATTTACATGGAGATCACATTTTTGGCTTGTTTGGATTAATTTCAACATTTAATCTACTTAATCGTGATAAAGATTTGCATATATATACTCATCCTGAATTAGAAAATATTTTAAGTAGGCACCTCGAGTATTTTGAAAGATCCATATCATTTAAAATAATATATCATCATTTAAATCCTAAACTTAGTGAGTTAATTTTTGAAGATAATAAAGTTAAAGTTGAAACAATACCCTTAAAACATCGAATTCCTACATGTGGATTTAAGTTTACTGAAAAACCGCATTTAAGAAACCTGAGAAAAAATGTTGTTCAGGATTACAAAATTCCGATTAGTAAAATTCAAGACATAAAGGAAGGTGGAGATTTTATTATTAATAATGGTGATGTTGTTCTAAACGATAAATTAACTTTACCTCCATATAAAAGCCGTTCATATGCTTATTGTACTGATACAGCATATAGTGAGAAGATAATACCAATAATTAAAAATGTTGATTTACTATTTCATGAAACTACTTTTGCTAAAAACATGAAACGCCAGGCAAAATTAACTTATCACTCAACATCCGAAGATGCAGCGAAAATTGCAAAGAAAGCTAATGTAGGGAAATTAATTGTAGGTCATTTTTCAGCAAGGTACAAAGATGTAAGCCAAATTATCAGTGAGGCCAGGGACTTATTCCCAAATACATATTCTGCTGAAGATGGTGAAAAGCATATAGTAGAATTAACGAGATAAGATTAAATATTGTATTTTTGAATTTTCTAATATTAATTAAATCATAAAACCATAAAATGAAAAAATTATTATTGTTTTTAACAATTTCTGTTTTTGCAATTAATGCATTTGCACAGAAGAAGGACAAAACTGTTTTTGAAGAATACAAAGCAGGATTTTATCAAAACTTTATTTTGAAGGATGTTTCTGAAGTTAAAGAAAAACTAAATCCTGAGAAAAAGGAAAAAAAGTTTTTGATGGATCATTCAGGATTAGAATTGCCAAATAAAGTTAACTTATATAAAAGAGAATGGTCTAATCCTGTAATATCTCAGGGAAATGCCGGTTCATGCTGGGCATATTCAACCATTTCAATGTATGAGTCTGAAGTAAAACGTCTTCAAAATAAAGAAGTTAAATTATCGGAAATTTATATTGTTTATTCGGAGTATATCGAGAAAGCAAGACGATTTGTTCAGGAAAGAGGAAATTCGTTGTTTGTTCAGGGGTCTGAGGGCAATGCTGTAGCCAGGATATATACAAAATATGGCGCTATGCCAATTGATGTTTATACAGGTTTATTAAACGATCGTAAATTTCACTCGCACGATGCTATGTATAAAGAAATGATGGGATATTTAAATTCTGTTAAGAAAAATAATGAATGGAACGAAAATCAGGTTTTAGAAACAATAAAAAAGATTATGAACCATCATATTGGTATGCCACCTACAGAATTTACTGTTGATGGTAAAAAATATACTCCCAAAACTTACTTAAAAGATTATTTGAAGATTAATCCGAATGATTATGTTGAAATTTTGTCGTATAAACAAGAACCATACTGGCAGCAAGTTGAGTATAAAGTACCAGATAACTGGTGGCATAATAAAGACTATTATAATGTACCTCTGGATGTATATATGGACATAGTTAAAAAAGCAATCAGAGATGGTTATACAATGAGTATTGGTGGTGATGTTTCAGAATCAGGTTTTTCAAGAAAAACACAGGTTGCATTGGTTCCGACTTATGATATTCCTGCCGAATATATTGACGAAGATTCTCGCCAATTCCGTTTTTCAAATGAAACTACAACCGATGATCACGGAATGCATTTGGTGGGATATGTAGAAAAAGATGGAAATGACTGGTATTTAATTAAAGATTCAAGCAGTGGCTCAAGAAATAATGATCATGATGCTCCTGAATTTGGTTATTATTTTTTCCACGAAGATTATGTTAAGCTTAAAATAATGAATTTTACCATTCATAAAGATGCAGTGAAAGATATTCTGAAAAAATTTAAATAGATAATAGAGTCCCCAAATTGGGGACTTTTTTTATTTCTAATTTTTTACTTTTAATTAATTCCTTCAATATATTATCTTTGACATATTATTCAATTGTACATCAGGAAAAATTTAAAATATGCACGAAAAATTATTAATCTTAGACTTCGGATCGCAATATACTCAGTTGATTGCAAGAAGAGTACGTGAGCTAAATGTTTATTGTGAAATCCATCCCTTTAATAAAATACCCGCACTTGATTCTGCCTTTAAAGGTGTTATTCTTTCAGGGAGTCCGTTTTCTGTTAGAGATGAAAATGCGCCCTTTCCGGATTTATCGAAAATTAAAAAATCATATCCTTTATTAGGAGTATGTTATGGTGCACAATTTTTAGCACATAATTATGGTGGTAAAGTTTTACCATCAAAACACAGGGAGTATGGTCGTGCACGATGAAACTATATTGATAAAGATAATAAGCTGATGAAAGGCCTTGACTTAGATACGCAGGTTTGGATGTCGCACGGTGATACTATTACTGAAGTTCCTGAAAATTATAAGGTAATAACAAGTACAAGCGATGTAAAGTTTGGTGGATTTAAAATATCGGATGAAGAAACTTATGGTATTCAATTTCATCCGGAGGTTTATCATACAACTCAAGGAAAACAATTACTTGAAAATTTTCTTGTTAATATTTGTGAATGTAAGCAAGATTGGACTCCATCTGTTTTTGCAGATGATACAATAAAAGAATTAAAAGAAAAATTAGGTAATGATAAGGTTGTTCTTGGATTATCAGGAGGGGTAGATTCTTCTGTCGCAGGTATATTATTACATAAAGCCATTGGTAAAAACCTGACTTGTATTTTTGTAGATAACGGCTTGTTACGGAAAAATGAATTTGAAAAAGTCCTTGAGTCATACAAAGATATGGGACTTAATGTAATTGGTGTAGATGCAAAAGAACAGTTCCTTAGTCAGTTAAAAGGTATTTCTGATCCTGAAGGAAAAAGAAAAGCAATTGGCAGAGTATTTATTGAAGTATTTGATCAGGAAGCACATAAAATTAAGGATGTTAAATGGCTTGCACAGGGAACAATTTATCCCGATGTTATTGAATCTGTATCGGTTAATGGGCCTTCAGCTACTATAAAATCGCATCATAATGTGGGTGGATTACCAGAGGAAATGAACCTGAAAATTGTTGAGCCTTTAAAACTTTTGTTTAAAGATGAGGTTCGCAGAGTAGGAGCATCTATCGGAATAAAAAGTGAATTACTGAAACGACATCCTTTCCCGGGTCCTGGACTTGCAATCAGAATTCTTGGTGATATAACACACGAAAAAGTTAGAATTTTACAGGATGTTGATGATATTTATATCGAAGGGCTTAAAGAATATGATTTGTACGATAAAGTTTGGCAGGCAGGAGCTATATTATTACCTGTTCAATCAGTTGGTGTAATGGGTGATGAAAGGACCTATGAAAATGCGGTTGCATTGCGTGCTGTTTCTTCAACCGATGGTATGACAGCTGATTGGTCGCATTTACCTTATGAGTTTTTGGCTGATATTTCAAATAAGATAATTAATAAGGTTAAAGGAATAAACAGGGTGGTTTATGATATTAGTTCTAAGCCTCCTGCAACAATAGAATGGGAATAAAATTAAGTATTCCTTCCAGAAAATTAACAATAAATTACTATATTACACACTTGAAATATTGGTTAATTCCTAATAAAAGCCTTCTTACAAATATGGAAAATCTTTATATTGAATCAACAGAAATTACTCCTAAAATAATACTTGATGTTAAAAATCAAAAATTTGAGCTAATAG
>JAUVUS010000217.1 GCA_030600865.1 Bacteroidales bacterium
ATATTTTTAACAGTTCCTTCAAGAACCTGACCTTTTTCTAATTTAGCAATAATTTCTTTCTTTTGTTGTTCTAATTCCTCTTCGATAAGAGCTTTGTGAGAAACAACAACATTTTTAAATTCATGATTAATCTTAACAACCTTGAATTCCATAGTTTTCTCAACATAAACATCGTAATCACGAATTGGTTTAACATCAATTTGCGAACCAGGTAAAAATGCTTCGATGCCAAATACGTCAACGATCATACCACCTTTAGTACGACATTTAATAAAACCTTTAATAATTTCATCTTTTTCAAGAGCTTCATTTACACGATCCCAAGAACGTAATGCTCTTGCTTTTTTATGAGAAAGTACTAACTGGCCATCTTTGTCTTCCTGACTTTCTACATAAACTTCCACTTTATCACCAGGTTTTAATTCCTGATTGTAGCGAAATTCATTTAAACTAACAATACCTTCAGATTTGTAACCAATATTAATTACAACTTCACGTTTGTTCATAGAAACAACTGTTCCATCAATTACTTCGTTTTCAGTAATTGTTGAAAGAGTTTCATCATACATTTTCTCAAACTTTTCTCTTTCTTCAGTTTGAATAATTTCTTCATCATTTGTAATGTTATCCCAATCAAATTCATCACCAGGAGTAGCAAATTCTACAACAGATTTTTCTTTCTCGCCTGTCGGATCTACCTTATCGGCAGACAAGCGAGCAGGCTTTTTATCTGCCCCGCCTGCCGGACGGGCAGGTTTTCCTTCTACCTTTGCAGTTTCTTCAGCCTTTGCAGTTTCTTCAACCTTTACAGGCTCTTCAACTTTTGCAGGCTTATCAACTTTCACATTTTCCTTCTGCTCAACATTCTCGTTTTGCTCAACAGATTTATTCACTTCTTTTTCAGTCATTTAAGTAATTTAATTAATTTTTAGTAAGTTAGACATTATATTTATATAGTAAATCAGTGTGCAAAAATAGAATTTTTATTTAATTATTTAAAAATAAAGATACTAAAAAAACCATATAGTAATCAAATTAGTAATCTATATTGTGACAAATGCTTGCATTTATTTGTCAAATAATATAATTTAAAGCTAAATCAGGTCATTAATTATTTTTTTCAATTTAATTCTATCTATAGGTTTTGTTAAGAACTCTGAAATTCCTTTTTGGTATAATTCATTTCTTAAATTTTCGTCATCCATTCCAGAAATAACAATTATTGGGACTTTACGATTATTTAATTTTTGTTTAATCATGCTTATAAATTCTACTCCGGCTATGCCTGGCAAATTTAGGTCTGCTATAACAAGGTCAGGAATATTTCCTTTCTCAATAAAATCAATCGCCTCTAATGAATTTTCCGTCAGCATCAAATTATACTGATGGCACAATAATTTTTGTATTATCTTTCGATAAATTATATCATCATCAATAATTAATATTTTCTTTTTCATTCGATACTAAATTATTCTTTATAAAGTTATAATATTTTGTATTAAACAGCATTTATTTAATCAATAAAGTATTAATACCGTTTATTATTCAAAATACCATATTTGTGAAAAATAAATATGGATTGAATATATAACGGCATTAACCATTCTAAACTTTAAAGCACCATCCCGATTTAAACGGAACGACACTTTGAAGAAGAATTGGTATAAAAAGCATATTAAAAAATGTCAAAAAAATTTAGTATAAAGATAATTCTTAGTAAGTTCGTAAACTTTTTTGAAACAAATCTGAAATAACAAATAAAATCATATAAAAGATGAAAATATCGATGGTAGGTACCGGATATGTAGGTTTAGTTTCCGGTACATGTTTTGCTGAAACAGGTGTTATGGTTACTTGTGTTGATGTAGACAAAGAAAAAATAGATAATTTAAATAAAGGAATTATACCTATTTTCGAGCCGGGACTGGAGCCTATGGTTCAACGCAATGTTGAGATGAACAGGCTTTTCTTTACTACAAGTTTAAAAGAAAGTCTTGAGGGCACAGAAGCAATATTTATTGCAGTAGGTACTCCTCCTGACGAAGACGGAAGTGCGGATTTAAAATATGTAATTTCAGTAGCTAGTGAGATTGGTCAGCACATGACAGAATATCTTGTTATATTAACAAAAAGTACTGTACCTATTGGAACTGCTAAAAAAGTTAGGGCTGCTATTCAGGTAGAGCTTGACAAGCGAGGTGTTAATATTCCATTCGATGTTGCCTCAAACCCGGAGTTTCTTAAAGAAGGCGATGCTATTAATGATTTTCTAAAACCTGATAGAATTGTTATTGGAACAGATTCGGAACAAGCCAGAGAAGTAATGAACCGACTTTACAAACCATTTATCATGAAAAACAACCGTATTGTTTTCATGGATATTCCTTCGGCTGAAATGACAAAATATGCTGCTAATGCAATGCTTGCCACCAAAATCAGTTTTATGAACGATATTGCAAATCTTTGCGAAATAGTCGGAGCAGATATTACATCAGTTCGTCGTGGTATTGGTAGTGATACAAGAATTGGATACCAATTCATATACGCAGGTGCAGGTTATGGTGGATCGTGTTTTCCTAAAGATGTTAAAGCATTAATTAAAACATCGGATCAAAATAATCATTCATTAGAAGTTTTAAAAGCCGTTGAAGATGTTAATGATCGTCAGAAGTTGGTTTTATTCAACAAAGTAAGTAAGCATTTTAATGGCGATTTAAAAGGAAAAAGAATTGCTCTTTGGGGATTATCATTTAAACCAAACACGGATGATATGCGCGAAGCTCCTGCATTGGTAATTATCGATAAATTAGTAGAAGCCGGGGCTACTGTAACAGCGTACGACCCTGTAGCAATGGAAGAATGTAAACGCATAATTGGCAATAAAATTACATATGCCAGCGATCCTTATGAAGCGGTAAAAGATGCAGATGCTCTATTACTGGTTACTGAATGGTCGGAATTCAGAGTTCCAAAATGGAAAGAAATGGAAGCCCTTATGAAGGACAAACTTGTTTTTGATGGACGTAACATTTATGAACCTGAAGATATGAAAAAATGGGGCTGGACATATTACGGAATTGGACGATAAAATCATTATTTAACATGAGTTCGATCTAAAGAAAGCAATTTAAGGATATATTATAAATTGGAATGATGGATTAATGGATTGATGAATTTTTACTTACCGCAAACTGGTTTTTAAAGATAAGCTATCCAATATTCCATTGTTCCAATATTCCTTATTATCAAAAAATATAACATGCTAAAATTCAGGTTATTGAATTAATTCCTGTATCGAACCAGTTTAATTTTATATAAATTTATTAAAGCTGATGTTTTATTACATCAGCTTTTTCTTATTTTTACCTGATATGTAAAAGCTTTAAATAACAAAAGAACATTTTAAATTAAATCATTATAATGAAAGGTATAATATTAGCCGGAGGAGCTGGCACCCGACTTTATCCTATTACTAAAAGCATTTCAAAGCAGATCATTCCAATTTATGATAAACCTATGATCTATTATCCATTATCTGTTTTAATGCTTTCAGGCATCAGAGAAATATTAATTATCTCTACTCCAAAAGATATCCATTTGTATGAAGATTTGCTTGGAGACGGGAAACAACTTGGACTTAATTTGTCCTACGAAGTTCAGCCATCACCTGACGGTCTTGCACAAGCATTTATAATTGGAGAAAAATTTATTGGAAATGATAATGTTTGTCTGGTTCTGGGTGACAATATTTTCTATGGTTACGGATTTACTAAAATTCTGACAAATGCTGCAGAACTTAAAGATGGAGCAATTGTTTTTGGTTATTATGTAAACGATCCTGACAGATATGGTGTAGTTGAATTTGATGGTAACGGGAAGGTTTTAAGTTTAGAAGAAAAACCGGAGAAACCCAAATCCAACTATGCTGTTACCGGATTGTACTTTTACTCTAATGATGTAATACAGAAAGCAAAAGGGTTGAAACCCAGCAAACGTGGTGAGCTTGAGATTACAGACTTAAACAAACTATATTTAAATGATACCAAATTAAGTGTAGAACTTCTTGGTCGGGGCTTTGCATGGTTGGATACGGGAACACATGAAAGTTTACTTCAGGCTTCGAACTATGTTTCAACAATTGAACAACGGCAAGGACTAAAAATTGCTTGTATAGAAGAAATAGCTTATAAAAAAGGATTTATAAGTAAAGAGCAATTGATTAAACTTGGTGAACAATTAAATAAAAATCAATACGGTCAGTATTTATTAAAAATAGCTAATGAGTTATAAAAATGGAGATAATTAAAACCGAATTCCCCGGATTATTAATAATTAAACCAAAAATATTTGAAGATTCGCGAGGATATTTTTTCGAAAGTTATAGTAAAAGTAAATTGAATATATTAGGCAATATCGAATTTATACAAGACAACCAATCTAAATCTGTTTTTGGTACAATCCGTGGATTACATTATCAACTTGAACCATATGCGCAATCAAAATTGATAAGAGTTTTGCAAGGGAAAATTCTGGATGTCGTAGTCGATATCAGAGAAAAATCACCAACTTATGGTAAGCATTACAGTGTTGAATTATCATGTGAAAATAAACAACAGTTTTTTATCCCGAAAGGTTTTGCTCATGGATTCTCTGTTTTAAGTGAGACGGCTGTTGTATTTTATAAAACTGATCAGTATTATAATCCAGAATCAGAACGAGGAATTAACTTTAATGATCCTGATTTAAATATAGATTGGAAAATTGATATTGAAAAAGCAATAGTATCATCAAAAGATAAAGTTTTACCAACATTTACTGAATCTGAAAGAAATTTTAAATATTAATTTTGATTTATGATTAACATTCTTGTTACAGGGGCCAATGGTCAATTAGGAAACGAATTGAAAAGCATTTTTAAAAACGAAACTTTTAAGTTTAATAAACCTGTAAATTTTATTTTTACAGATATTGATACCCTGGATATTTCAGATTTAGTGATCTTGAACAAATTTTTTCAAGATAATTCCTTTGATTACGTGATTAATTGTGCTGCATATACAAATGTTGATTTGGCTGAAAAAGAAAAAGAAAAAGCATATGATGTTAATGCTACATGTGTAAAAAATATCGTTGAATCTATAAAAGGTCAAAATACCAGATTTATTCATATTTCAACTGACTATGTTTTTGATGGTAACAGCCATATACCTTACACTGAAGATATGCAAACCAATCCTCAATCGGTGTATGGAAGTTCAAAACTTGATGGTGAAAAATATGCATTA
>JAUVUS010000401.1 GCA_030600865.1 Bacteroidales bacterium
CCTTGAATATAGCGAAAAGAAAATAGCTCATTCAATAGCTTATTTAGGAAACATTGTTGATTTATGGGAGAGGTTGGCAGAACGTAAAGTTTATATTCATTTAGGATCTGATCAAACTTCATTACATAATCCGTGGGCCGGAGGATATTATCCAGCCGGATTAACTTACGAAGAATCGAATAAAATGATGGTTGAAAATCCTGAAGAATTTAAGAAACATGTTCATGATTCATTAAAAAGGCAAGTTACTGCCATTAATAAATTAACCGGGATAGGAATGTATTTTTTCGATTATGGAAATGCTTTTTTATTGGAGTCAAGCCGTGCTGGTGCCGATGTAATGAAAGAAGATGGTAATTTCAAGTATTCATCGTATGTTCAGGATATTATGGGCCCAATGTGTTTCGATTATGGTTTTGGACCATTCCGCTGGGTTTGTACATCATCAAAACCTGAAGATCTGGATTTAACAGATCAGATTGCAATGGATGTTTTGGAAGAGATAGCGAAAATTGCTCCTGTAGAAATTTCTCAGCAGATGAAAGATAATATTCGCTGGATAAGTGAAGCGAAAAAGAACAAATTGGTAGTAGGTTCGCAAGCACGTATTTTATATGCCGATTGCGAAGGCCGAACGAAAATTGCAACTGCATTTAACAAAGCTGTGAAAGATGGAAGGCTGTCTGCTCCGGTTGTTCTTGGTCGTGATCATCATGATACTTCCGGAACTGATTCACCTTTCCGCGAAACTTCAAATATTTATGATGGCTCACAATTTACAGCCGATATGGCAATTCAAAACGTTATAGGTGATTCATTTCGTGGTGCAACATGGGTTTCAATACACAATGGAGGAGGAGTTGGATGGGGCGAAGTAATTAATGGTGGTTTTGGAATGGTATTAGACGGGAGTAAAGATGCCGACCGACGATTACGAATGATGTTGCACTGGGATGTAAACAATGGTATTGCCCGCCGAAGCTGGGCGAGAAACGATGGTGCATTATTTGCTGTTAAACGCGAAATGGAACGTACTCCCGATTTAAAAGTTACTCTTGCAAATATTGCCGATGATGAATTGATAGATAAGTTATTTTAATTGTAGGTACAATGGACATTCTTGTCCGTTGTAATTCTAGAAATTTAATAATCACAAGTTTTTTGAAACGGGTAGAAATGCCCGTTTTATTTTTTATCCTTTTTCGAAAATAGCCTGATTAACCAATTCCTTTTAACAACGCTTGCCGCTTCTTCAACTTCTTTAGCTCCTTTATTTACATTTTGTACAGCAATTTCAATACTGTCGGCAAAAGCTGTATCATAAATCAGACGTGCGATTAATCCCTGGCCTTCATTAATTTCATTTGTAATTTTCACCAGATTATCAGATAATATTTTGGCTTTTTCAGTTGTGTAATCCAGATTTTTTCCTGCTCTGCTCAATCCTGAAGTAAATGTTGTATCAGTGAAAATTTCACCAAACAAGCCCTGCCCACGATTTATCTGTTCCGTAATTTCAACCAGATTTTGTGTTGATTTTTGCAAATTTTCTCCGGTAAAAAATAATTGGTTTGCCAAAACGGTATCTGATAAAAGCATTCCAATGGTTCCTTCTTCCTTAGAAATCTTATCTGTAATATCTGCAAAATTATTTGTAAGTACAGCAGTGTTTTTACCAATCCTACTTAGATTATTTGAAAATGAAGTATCGGCAAATAATTTTCCGAATGCACCTTCACCGCGATTAATTTTTTCTGTTATTTCTGCTACGTTTTTAGTAATTATGGCAGTGTTTACACTCGATGTATTTAACTGTCGAAGAATTTTATCAATCTGAACAACTTCAATTGTTTGCAGAATATCTCCTTCTTCAACAATATCAACATTAATATTTCCGGCGTAAATGTTAACTATCTTGTTCCCCATTAATCCTTCTGATCCAATCTCCATTTTAGAATCTTTTCTTATAAATTGCCTTACATTTTCCTGAATCGAGAAATCTACTCTTACTAAAGAATCATTAACTATTTGCACTTTAGATACTGTACCAATATTTATACCTGAGAAACGTGCATTATTACCTACTTTTAATCCGCTTATATCAGTAAAAATACCACTTATCTGGAATTTTTTACTAAAGATATTGATTTGGGTTCCTATATAATAAATACCAAGGATAAATAATAGAACTCCAATTGCAACAAAGAAACCAAGCCTGATATTATGTTTTTTGGTGTCATGCATAATCCTTAATTTTAATTAATTTTTAAATATGAACGAACCCATTCATCATCAGAGTTTTTTAGTTCATCGAAAGTACCTTTGGCACGAATTATTCCTTCGTGTAAAATCATCATCCTGTTTGATGTGATTTTAGCACAGGTCAAATCATGAGATATTATTATTGATGATGCTTTATTTTTAGTTTGTATTTCAAGAATAAGCTTACTAATTTCCCTTGATGTTAATGGATCTAAACCTGTCGTAGGTTCATCGTAAAGTATAATTTCAGGTTTTAATATCAATGTTCTTGCTACGCCAATGCGTTTTTTCATTCCGCCTGAAAGTTCAGATGGCATTTTGTCAATGGCATCAACCAATCCGACATTTTCTAAAGTATCAACAATAAGTCCTTCAATAACATGTGGATCGGTAATGGTTTTGTTCCTGCGTAAGGGGAATTCAAGATTTTCTCTAACTGTCATCGAATCATACAGTGCATTTCCCTGAAATATAAATCCCACCCTGGTTCTTAGTACGTTAAGCTCTCGCGAGTTCATTTCAGCAACTTCTTTACCAAAAACTTTACACGAACCCGAATCAGGATAAATTAAACCGACAATACATTTTATAAGTACTGATTTTCCTATTCCGGATTTTCCCAAAACAACCACATTTTCGCCTTCACGAACAAGCATATTAATGTCTTTCAATACATTATTCCCATTGAAAGATTTTTTCAAATGTTCAATTTGAATAACAATTTCATGGTTGTTAATCGTATTATTATTGATGATATTTTCTTTTTGTTCAAACATTTTAAACCGAGAAAACATGAAAAACTTCTGATAGCTGAACAGCAATTAAATCAATAATAAAAATTACTAAAGATGAAATAACTACTGCTGAATTTGCAGCC
>JAUVUS010000297.1 GCA_030600865.1 Bacteroidales bacterium
ATTCCTTATGCAGCAGTAACTTTTTCTTTTGATGATTATCAGAAAAAAGTTCAGGAACGATTTTCTGAAATTGGTTACGAAGTTGATTCACTTCATCTTTATGATCATGGTAAGAAAAAGAAGGCATTAAAAGATGCAGAAGCTATTGTTATTGGTGGAGGTAATACGTTTAATCTGTTAAAACTTTTGCAACAACAAGACTTACTTGAAACTATTCGTTACGAATGTTTTAAAGGCAAGCCTTATGTAGGCTGGAGTGCAGGATCAAATGTTACCTGTCCGACTATTTGTACAACCAACGATATGCCTATTGTTGAGCCGGATAGCTTTCACGCAATAAATCTTATTCGCTTCCAGATTAATCCACATTATTTAGACGCTAACCCTGAAGGACATGCGGGAGAAACCAGAGAACAAAGACTAGAAGAATACCTGGTAGCGAATCCTTTCACTTATGTTGTTGGCTTGAGGGAAGGAACAATGTTAATAATAGACAATGCTGAGGTTAATTTAATTGGCCCAAGAAAAGCAAGAATCTTTAAACATGGGGAAGAGCCAAGAGAGCTTGGTCCTGATGATGATTTTGACTTTTTGTTTGAATAAAATACATTATTATAATGAAAAAAACTGCTTAAAGTTTATTTGAGCAGTTTTTTTATGCATCAAAACGAAAAAAGGATCGTCTATAATTGAAAATCAATTATTGATTTGTAACTTTTGGTTTTTTAAATGCGTCTTATCCGAAACATAATATATATAGCGATGATAAAAAATTTCTTTTTAACAGCATTTAGAAATGTCTTTAAAAATTGGACATACTCAACAATTAATATTTTAGGACTTTCTACAGGATTGGCAGCGATAATTTATATAACTCTATTTGTACAGTTTGAACTTGGATTTGATAAATTTCACGAGAAAGCAGATCAAATTTATCGTGTTGGTGTTAATGGCATGATGATGAATAATGAGATAAATCAAGCTGTTACAGCGCCGCCAATGGCCGAGGCAATGCGAAATGATTATCCTGAAGTTTTAAATACTTGTAGAATCAGGAAATCGGGAGATTGGTTAATTATTTTTGAGGACAGAAAAATTAACGAGAAAAAGTTTTTGTTTGCAGATTCTACATTCTTTGATGTTTTTTCATTTAAGCTTTTAAAGGGAGATTCCAAAACTGTTTTAACAGAACCCAGGAGTGTCGTTATGACCGAAACCGGGGCAAAAAAATATTTTGGGAACGAAGACCCTGTTGGAAAATTACTTAGAGTTGAAAGTGATACAATTCTTTATAAAGTGACAGGATTAATGGAAGATCCTCCTGAAAATTCTCATTTTCATTTCGACCTTTTAGGATCCTTAACAACGCTTCGATCAAGTCAAAATACATTTTGGATTTCACACAACTTTTACACCTATATTCTTTTAAAGGAAGGAACAAACCAGACAGCTTTTGAGGAAAAGATGCAATTAATGGTCGAAAAATATGTAGGCCCGCAAATTGAGCAAGCTTTAGGAATTAACATGGAAGAGTTTGAAAAATCAGGCAATTCATTCAGCTATTTTATTCAACCCTTGTTAGATATTCATTTGCATTCCGATTTACAATACGAAATAGAAACGAACGGAAATATTCAATATGTATATATTTTTATTTCAATTGCAATTTTCATATTAGTAATTGCGAGTATCAATTTTACCAATCTTGCTACAGCAAGAGCTTCTAACCGTTCAAAGGAGGTGGGTATAAGAAAAGTGGTTGGAGCTACAAAAGAACAGCTGGTATTACAATTTCTAACTGAATCTTTTATAATAACTTTAGTTTCGCTGGGTGTTGCTATTATTGTCCTTGAGTTGTTTATGCCAGGTCTGAATAATTTAGTTCAAATCCCTTTGGATATTAGCTATTTTAGTTGTTGGTATATTGTTCCGGGTTTATTTTTATTAATACTCGTTGTAAGCCTGATGGCAGGCAGTTATCCTGCATTTTTCTTGGCTTCGTTCAGGCCGGTAGCTGTGTTGAAAGGCAAGCTAAAACTGGGATCAAAAAGCGGCGTTTTAAGATCAGTATTAGTTATAATACAATTTGTTGTTTCTGTTTTTATCCTTTTATCAACCTATACAGTTTCCGATCAGCTAAAATATATGCTTAATAAAGATTTGGGGTTTGAAAAAGAAAACATTTTAATGATTCATCGATCGGACGCTCTAAAAACCCAAATGGAATCTTTCAAAGCTGAATTAAAGAACATTCCATCTGTTATTAATGTTACAAATGCCAATGCTTATCCGGGAGTTAATTTTTCAAACAATGCATTTTTTCTCGAGGGTGAATCCACCGGGAATACTTATTTATTGCATCAGGCTTGGATTAGTTACGATTATGGTAAGACTTTTGATTTTGAATTAGCAGAAGGACGGTTTTTTTCAAGAGATTTTGCCACTGATTCAAATGCAATTGTAATAAATGAAGCAGCTGTTAAATCTTTAGGTTTAGAAGATCCTTTAGGGAAAATAATACTTTCGCCATGGAGGAATAATGAATTTCTTCGAAGGCCAATCATAGGCGTTGTTAAAGATTTTAATTTTAAATCCTTACACACAAAAATTGAACCTGCTGCATTTACACTAATGCCCGGTAACTGGGAAGGTGTAGTTTGTGTTAAACTTAACCCCGAAAATATTAACAGCTCTATTCAACAAATACAGAGTGTATGGGAGAGTTTTACAACTGAATATCCATTTGAATATTTCTTTTTCGATGATCATTTAAAAGAACTTTATAAGGCTGAACAAAGAACAAATAGTGTTTTCATATTATTTTCGATTTTGTCAATATTAATTGCTTTTATGGGTCTTTTAGGTTTAGTGTCATTTATTACCGAGCAGCGTAAAAAAGAAATTGGAATAAGAAAAACCTTTGGTTCATCTACCGGAAATATCGTTCTTATTATTAGTAAAGATATATTAAAACTGATTGTAATAGCATCGGTTATTTCATGGCCAATTGCATATTGGGTAATGGATAATTGGCTGCAAGACTTCTCTAATAGAATAGGGATTAACTATGTTATGTTTATTGTGATACCGATACTTACAATAATCGTATCGCTTTTAACCGTTATATACCAAACCGTAAAGGCAGCAATGAAAAATCCAGCTGAAACGTTACGCTGCGAATAATCCTGGCTGTAATAATTTATAAAATCAACTAAAAACTAAACGCTATGCTTAAAACAAACCAATTAATAAAAATATTTAAGACAGACGAAATTGAAACAACTGCCTTAAACAAGGTTGATCTTGAAGTACAAAAGGGTGAGTTCATTGCTATTATGGGTCCATCAGGGTGTGGAAAATCTACCTTGTTAAATATTGTAGGACTATTAGATAACCCTACGTCCGGCGAATTATATTTCAATGACACTGAAGTTTCAAAATTTAAAGAAAAACAGAGAACTGAATTACGAAAAGGAAATATTGGATTCGTTTTTCAAAGTTTTAACCTAATTGATGAATTAACTGTTTATGAAAATGTCGAATTACCATTATTGTATTTAAAAGTTTCTGCCTCTGAACGTAAGCAAAAGGTTGAAACAGTTCTTGATCGAATGAAAATTGCTCATCGTAGAAAGCATTTTCCACAACAGCTGTCGGGAGGACAACAGCAAAGAGTTGCAATTGCCAGAGCCGTTGTTGCTAATCCAAAACTAATTTTAGCCGATGAACCAACCGGTAATCTTGATTCGGGTAATGGTGAAGAAGTTATGAAACTTCTTTCTGAATTAAACAAAGAGGGTACTACTATTGTCATGGTTACTCACTCTCCTTCCGACGCAGAATATGCACATCGAATAGTACAGTTGTTCGACGGACATATTGTAACAGAAAATATTAAGAGGATATTATAATAAATTTTTGATTTAAAAGTTTAAATAAAGGGACCGTTGTTTGTTCCTTTATTTTTTATAAAAAGTTAATTAACAGATAAAGTTATGAGAATATTGAAATATTTAATCACCGGATTGTTTTTATTGAGTATTTTGTATACAAATGCTCAAAATACAGAAACCAGGGAGATTGGTTCGTTTGATAAAATTGATGTATTCGGCAATATTAAAATTGAAATGAAATTAGGTGATAAGGAATCGCTTAAAATTGAAACAAGAAATGTTGATCCTTCTGAAGTTACAACAGTAGTAAAAGATAAACTTCTGAAAATAAAGATGAACTCAAATTTATTTGATGATGAAGTTAAAGTAAAAATCTATTTGACTTTTAAGGAAATAAGAGAAATAACCTCTAATGCTTCGGCTGAAATTAAAATTTTGGACGAAGTAAAAGGAGATAAAATTTTTGCTGAAGCAAC
>JAUVUS010000117.1 GCA_030600865.1 Bacteroidales bacterium
CATTGGTTCCTTCAAATATAAAAAAGAAAAGTACTAAGATTTTTTCTATTATAGTTATTTTAGTATTATTTGTAACCTTTATTTCTTCGTTTGCCGATACTTTTGGTATGTGGTTAAAGAATGGCCCAAAAACTGCAAGTTTAATTCCGTTAGGTTCAATTTTATTTACACCAATTTTTGGGAATCTTGTTGATAAAAAAGGGAAAGCAGCATCATTGATGATTTTAGGTGCATTATTATTGATTTTCGCGCATTTAGCCTTATCAGTATTTAATAGTATTACCCTTGGATATTTAGGATTATTAGCTCTTGGAATTGCATTTTCTCTTGTTCCTGCTGCCATGTGGCCTTCTGTTGCAAAAATTGTTGCCGAAAACAGGTTGGGAACAGCTTATGCTGTAATGTTTACAATCCAGAACTGGGGACTAAATGTTTTCTTTAAAGGAATTGGATGGGTGCTCGATAAAACCAATCCGGAAGTTGTTGCGAAAATGGAAGCAACAAGACAAACCTTAGAAGCACAGGGTTTAAGTAATGTTGAGATAAGTGGTATTATGCAGGAAATGCAGCAGGTAACATACGAAATACCTTCGTTTAATTATACTACACCTATATTAATGTTAGTTGGTTTAGGAGTTGTTGCTATATTCTTAGCTTTCTTACTCAAAAAAGCTGATGCTAAACAAGGATATGGATTGGAATTACCTTCTGGTGCTAAAGCTCCAAATGGAGAAAATAATGATTAATATTTCCTAAAATTGATATATTTTAAAAGCTGTCTGTAAAGGCAGCTTTTCTCATTTTTATTTGTATAATTGTGATTCTAATAAATTTATAATATGGAAACTTTAAAGAAAAATTTGAACGATTCTAAATTCTTAAGATGGTTCATGCTAATACTTGTTGGTTTTATTTTATTTACTAACTATTATTTTTATGATGCTTTTTCACCATTGTTTTCACTTTTAAGAAGTGAGCTGGGATTTACAAATGCTCAATATGGTTTTTTCAGTTCGGCGTATAGCATACCTAATACTTTTCTTGCTATGGCTGTTATTGGAGGTGTAATACTTGATAGGCTGGGGGTTCGTCCAACAGGTTTTATGTTTATATCATTTATGACTATAGGAGCTTTGATAACTGCATATGGTGCTTCTGATATATATAGCGCTGGTGGATTTGGATACGCTACACTAAGTAATATATTCCCTCAATATTCTCCGGAACTTAAAATGATGCTTATCGGAAGATTCTTTTATGGATTAGGTGCTGAAACAAGTATTGTTGTTATAAGTAAGGTTCTGGTAAAATGGTTTAAAGGTAAAGATTTAGCATTAGCGTTTGGCCTTAAAGTTGGTTTTGGACGTTTAGGTACATTTTTAGCTTTTAGAGGGCAACCTTCAATAAGTACTGAACATGGTTTAAATATTGCAATCTGGTTTGCCGCAATGTTAGTATTAATAGGATTATTAGTGTTTATGTTTTATATGATTTTCGATATTAAACTCGATAAGCAAATTGTTAAGAAAAGTGAACTCTCAGAAAAAAATAAGTTTAAATTTTCTGATGTTTTAGGACTGTTTTCTAATAGAGCATATATTTATATAGCGCTTCTGTGTTTAGCTTTTTATTCTGCAGTTTTTCCATTTAATCAATTTGCTCCTGATTTTTTCCTGAATAAATTTGGCGTTTCACTCGAAGTAAGTGGTAAGATGGCATCATGGATGCCTGCAGCTACTGCTATTATGACACCTATAATTGGAATGTTTATTGACCGAATAGGTAAAGGTGTAACTGTTATGATTTATGGATCAATTATATTAATTGTAGTTCATTTATCATTTGCTTTAACAATGTTTTCTCCGTATATACTTATGATATTATTAGGTATAGCATTTTCACTAGTGCCCGCTTCTATGTGGCCTACAATGGTGAGTATGGTAAAAGAATCTCAAATAGGAACTGCTTATGGTTTAATGTATTCAATACAGAATTTAGGCTTGTGGGGATTTCCTATTTTAGCAGGACTTATTCTTGATGCTGCCAATCCGGGTAATCCTGAAGTGTTAAATTATAAATATACAATTCTGATGTTTGCAGCTTTAGGCTTATTGGGACTGTTTTTTGCGATAATGTTAAAAGAACAGATAAAAAATTTAATTTGGGAATTGACCAACCATTAAATAAAAAATAAATACCAGATACAAGTAATAAAAAAGGCACGTTTTTCACGTGCCTTTCTAGTATGTGTTAAAAGAAAAGTTTTATTTGGTTACGTTAAAAATTTCATCAAACAATTCTTTATTTTCTTTTATTTTATCAGTATTTCCATAAACACAAATGGCATCTTGTGCAAGAATATCAGTTACCATTTGTTCAAAGGATTTAATATCCGCAGCATTTGTAGTTAATACAGCATTTCTTTCGGCCTTTAACTCTTCTATAGTCGTTTTTCTGAAATAACGACCGTATGCTATTGTTCCTCTTTGCGATGCTGTTGTGGGCCTGTCCATACGCGAAATTGTACCAATAATAAAACGAGTCATCTCTGTTTCGGTAGTTTCAAATTCGTTCAGAAACTTTGGAGAGGCATCATAATTTTCAAGTGTTTCTTTCAGGTTAGGATCACGATACGAGCCAAAGAATACGTCTCCTGATTGACTAAATCCTGTAAAACCTCCATAAGCTCCACCAATTACACGAACTTGATTTCGAATCCACTCTCTTGAAAGAATTTGGTTTAAAACACGCATCTTGCCATTCCATTCGTATCCTAACTTTTTAAAGTTGTATCCTTTAATTACATACTGAACCTTTGATGCTGACATTAAACCTTCGTTCTTTTTCGTTAAATCAAATTTCCATTCATTAATTTGTCCGTCACCTTCGGGTAAGGATGAAACTAGAATTTGCAATGCTTCTGTATAAGCCGTATAATCTTCTTCTGAACAGGTTATTGCAGCAGTCATATTTTTTTGATTAAAAAGAATCTCTGCTGTTTTGATAAGCTTTTCACTTACTTCTTTATTTTTAGCATCAAAATTTTCGGTAATGTCTGTTATAAAGTTATAATAATCTAAACCACGGGTTAATTCATCAAACATTCCATCGTTTGCGTAATAGGAGCCTAATCGGGTCATGGCATAACCAATACCATTATTCTTTACATTAGCTTCAACCCTTGATTGATGACGTGTAAGAACTGCCTTTAATCTTTCTACATCATCGTATTTAGATGTATTAAGTATTTCTGCAGCCAGCTCAAATAATTTATTTCCTTTTTCGGTAAAAGCTTTTGATGTAACTACAAAATATGGTAAAAGTTTATCATCGGAGTAGTCTTCCAAATATGTGCTTAAATTTGTGTAAAATCCTCCGGTATGTATATTCAACGCATTGTCAAGTTCACCAAATGTATAGTTTTCGGTACTCATTAAGCCTATAATCTGACAAAGTAGATTTGCGTAAGGAATTAATTCTTGAGGAACAGCACGTAAATCAAAATACAAATTAGCATACAAGATATTGTTTGTAAAGTCAGGATGATGTAAAACCGGAATATTTGAAACAGATTTTTCTTCAATATCGTACCATTCAACTTCAGGACTAATATCTGAAAGCGACAGCATAGGGATTGTAGCAAGTGCTTCTGGTGTGTCTTCTAGTTTTTGGTATTCTTTAAGCGCTTTTGTTTCTTCAACAAGCTGGATTAATTCCTCTTCGCTTAAACTGGCTTTATAATCGGCTAATTCCTTTTTGATTTGAGCAGATATTTCTTTTTCTAATCCTGGTTGAGGTTTTAAAACCATTAATAATGCGTGCGGATTTTCAATTAATTGTTCTTTTATAATCTCTTCTAATAATCCATTGTTAATACCTTCTTTAACTTTTGCAAGCGGTTTTTCAAATTCCAAGCCTAAGAATGGATCTTCTGCAAAAAACCAACCTTGATATGACATCATGATATACATCATTCCCTTTTGTGGTGTATTGCCTTCACGTAAGTTAAATTCCATTCTGTTAATAATACCTTCAATCATTGATTTGTCTAATCCTTCTTCACTTACTTTCTGTAGTGTTTCATAAACAATGTTATCAAATTTGTTTTTATCTTCCGGATTAGCATTCTGAACTCTTATTTGAAATATATTTTGTTTTGAATTGTCAACAAATGCTCTTACTTCTTTACCAATACCAGCTTCTTGCAATGCCAGGCGCAATGGAGCAGATTCATGATTTACTAATGCTTCTCTTATTATATCTAGAGCCATTACAAGTGATTGGTCGGTATTTAGGCCTGTAACAAAATTAAGACTTAGATAAGTATTGTCTTTTGTAGAACTGCCTTCAGGAACAGGATATGTTTTTTCGGCACATTTTTTAGCCTCGAAAGGTTTTTGTAAAGGAATTTCTATTTTTTCGTCCGATTTTTCATATTTGGAAAAATATTCAGCATCGATAAATTGTAATTCTTTATTTAAATCAGCATTACCATATAATAATACATAACTGTTTGATGGATCATAGTACTTTTTATGGAAGTTTTTAAAATACTCATAATCTAAGCCGGGAATTGCAGTCGGGTAACCTCCTGATGAAACACCGTATGTATTATCAGGGAAAAGTATTTTATCTACCTGGTAACCCAATTCTCTGGTTGGACTTGAGAAAGCGCCTTTCATTTCGTTATAAACAACACCTTTATAAACAATCTCGCCATCGATATCATCCAGTTCGTAATGCCATCCTTCTTGTTTTAAAATTCTTGGATCTTCATGTAACAAGGGATTGAAAACTGCATCCAAATATACATGCATTAAATTGAAATAATCTTTATCGTTCATACTGGCAACAGGATAAGTAGTAATATCAGATCCTGTCATAGCATTTAAAAATGTATTTAACGATCCTTTACTTAGCACATCGAATGGACTTTTTACAGGAAAGTTTTTTGATCCGTTTAAAACGGAATGTTCCAGAACGTGTGGTGTACCGTAATCATTTTCAGGAACAGTTTTAAATGCAATATTGAAAAGTTTGTTTGCATCGTCGGCATCAATTTTTAGTAATCGCGCACCGCTTTTTTCATGAATAAAGTATAAACAATTGGCATTTACTTCTTTCACAAATCTATTTTCAACAAGTTTAAATCCGTGATAAGTTTGATTAATTTTAAACTCAGATTGTGGAGTACAAGCCCATACCAGGGCCACTAAAGCTAATAAGATTAGAGAAAAAATTTTGTTTTTCATTTTTAAATGGTTTTTAATTTATTAAGGTTAATATTAATTTACTGGGTTTTTAGGTTAAAAAAAAGAATTTTAAATATACAATAAATTGATTATTTAACTAATAAAAACGCAAGTTTTAACAAATTATTTTTACCGATTACCGATAATAGATAGTAAATCGATATAAATCACATGCCTGTAAGCGTTATTTTTTATCTATCTGTTAGAATAAAACCAGATGATATTTTAATTTTATTCTCATATTTGCTAATAAATTAATTTTTTGGAATTAGAGATACTATATAAAGACGAAAGCCTGGTAGCTGTTAATAAACCACATGGCTTATTGGTGCATCGTTCATATTATGCCGGCGTAGCTGATGTTTATGCTCTTCAGGAATTAAGAAATCAATTGGGACAACGGGTGTATCCTTGTCACCGACTTGATCGAAAAACAGGAGGTGTTTTACTTTTTGCCTTGAATAAACAAGTTGATAGCATAATGCAACAGCAGTTTGCACAAAATATGGTAAAGAAAAAATATCTTGCTATTGTACGTGGTTATACTGATGATTCAGGTACGATTGATTATCCTTTGACCAACGATAAAGGTAAAATGCAGGAAGCAGTAACCAGATACAAAACTCTGAATAGAGCGGAGCTGGATATTTCATTTGGGAAATTTAAAACATCGCGATATTCTTTAGTTGAGCTTTATCCCCAAACTGGCAGGATGCATCAAATACGCAAGCATTTTGCACATATATTTCATCCAATAATTGGTGATAAGCCTCATGGTTGTAATAAGCAAAATAAATTTTTTAAAGAGCAATGGAGTATGACTACAATGTTGTTACATGCATCGGAAATTATCTTTAACCATCCAATAAATCAAAAGAATATAAGCATTAATGCAAATATTCATTCAGAGTTTAAAAGAATGATGGAATTGATGGGCTGGTTGCCACAATTAATTTAACTCTAATTCTTCCATAATAGGGAATTGTTGTTTCCAAAGATTATAATAATGTTCTCTTTTATTTATTAAATCCTGATGTGAACCTGTTTCGATTACTTTACCTTCGTTTAAAACAATTATTTCATCAGCATTCATAACAGTGCTTAACCTGTGTGCTATAACTATTATAGTTTTATCTTGTTCCTTTAAATATTGAATTGCCTGCTGCACATATTGTTCAGATGCGGAATCCAATGATGATGTAGCTTCGTCAAGAATAAGTATTTCAGGATTTTTATAAATTGCCCTTGCAATTGCAATTCTTTGTTTTTCACCGCCCGAAAGAGAAACACCATTTTCTCCAACATAAGTTTGAAAACCACCGGGTAATTTTTCTATAAATTTAATAATACCCAATGATTGACAAATATCAACAATTTTCTTCATGTATGGTTCAATATCCCCAATTGCAATATTTTCAAGAATGCTTCCGGCAAACAAGTCAATTTTCTGAGGGACAACACTCACGATTTCTCTTAAACTTTGGTTGCTTATATAATTGAGATTATATTTTCCGAATTCAATATTCCCTGATTGTAATGGATAAATGTTTTGTAATAAAGAAATCAAGGTTGTTTTCCCGGAACCACTTTCTCCAACAATAGCTGTCATTCTGTTTTTTTGAATTGTTAAATCAAGATTTTCAAAAACAGTTACCCTTGAACCATATCTGAATGAAACATTCTTAAAATAAATATCTCCAAGCATATCTTTTGTTAAAACAATTTTTTCTTTTTCTGTTTCTTCCATTTCCAAATCCATAATCTGGAATAAACGGTCGGCTGCAATCAAAGCATCCTGAACAACTCTGTTCATATCAATCAGGCTTGCAAGCGGGCTTAATAAATAAGCTATTAAGGCGTAAAACGACATTAATTCACCGGGAGTCATTTCCTGGTTTACAACATTTTGTGAACCAACCCACAATACAGCTATAGTAATAGCCCCGGCAATAAAACCGGTAGAACTGCCGGAAAAGATGGAATATTTTACTGAATGATATGTTGAACCTAAAAGTTTTATAAATCGTGTTTCAGTTTTAAAATTAGAGAATCTTTCTAATCCAAAGCGTTTTATGGTAGAAGATGCATTAATGGATTCAACCAATTGAGATTCCAGTTCGGCTGCATTTTCCATATTTTTTCTCAGGTACTTTTTGTTTAGTTTGTTATAAATAAGATAAATGATTAAATAAAGAGGTATGGATGCAAGTACAATTAATGCCAATTTCCA
>JAUVUS010000416.1 GCA_030600865.1 Bacteroidales bacterium
ATACTTTAAACATTACCGATCTTCCCGGAACTTATTCACTTTCTACTTATTCGCCCGAAGAATTACTTGTTAGAAAATATATTTTCGGCGAAATGCCCGATGTTGTTATTAATGTTGTTGATGCTTCCAATTTAGAACGGAATTTTTATTTAACAACTCAATTAATCGACATGGATATTAAAGTTATTATTGCTTTAAACATGTATGACGAGTTGAGAAAAAAAGGAGATGAATTTGATTTTGAATCTTTAGGTAAAATGATTGGTATACCAATTATCCCAACTATTGGTTCAAAAGGGTTTGGAATAAATGATCTCTTCAAAAAAGCGATTGAGGTATATGAGGATAAAGACCCTACCGTTCGGCACATACATATTAACTATGGAAAAGATGTTGAAAAATCGATTCGAAATATTCAAGACGAAATTTGGGAAAACAAAAAACTAACCGATATTGTTTCCTCACGTTTTTATGCTATTAAACTTTTAGAAAAAGATGCATCGGCAAATTTCACTTTATCAAAATGGGGTAATTACGAAACCATAAAAGAAATTGCTGAAAAAGAAATTAAAAAACTCGAATCTTTAATTACTGAAGATAGTGAAACCATTATTACAGACGCTAAGTATGGATTTATAGCAGGCGCATTAAAAGAAACATATAAAGGCAATATTAATACAAGAAGGAAAAAAACCGAAAAGATAGATCAATTCCTAACTCATAAATATATGGGATTTCCTTTTTTTATTTTCTTTTTGTGGTTTATGTTTCAGTCTACCTTTACATTGGGTCAATATCCTATGGAGTGGATTGATTTCTTTGTAAATCTTTTAGGTGAATCAATAAGTAAAATAATGGCAAACGGCCCTTTAAAAGATTTGCTGATAAACGGCGTTATTGGAGGTGTGGGTGGTGTCATAATTTTTCTTCCAAATATTTTAATCTTGTTCTTTTTTATATCCTTAATGGAGGATACAGGTTATATGGCACGAGCGGCATTTATTATGGACCGTTTAATGCATAAAATCGGCTTGCATGGAAAATCATTTATTCCACTTATTATGGGATTTGGTTGCAATGTTCCTGCAATAATGGCAACACGAACAATTGAAAACAGGCAAAACAGAATCCTGACTATGCTCATAAATCCGTTTATGTCGTGCAGTGCCCGTTTACCTGTTTATGTTTTAATTATTTCAGCTTTTTTTATTGAACGACCCGGATTGGTTCTATTTTCTATTTATATTATAGGTATAGCTGTAGCTGCAATTGTTGCAATTATTTTTAAGAAAACAATTTTCAAATCAAAAGAAACTCCATTCGTTATGGAGTTACCACCATACAGAGTTCCAACTTTGCGAAATTTAACCCGACATATGTGGTTTAAAGGTGCTCAGTATATTAAAAAAATGGGTGGTGTAATTCTCGTGGCATCAATAATAATATGGGCTTTGGGATATTATCCAAAAGATATTGAATACTCTGTTAATTATGACCAAAAAATCTCACAAATTACAAAAGAAAATGCCTCAAATAAAGATAAACAAATACATCAGATTTTAGCTGATAAAACTTCAGAGGAACAATCTAAATCATACATTGGAAGAATTGGCAAATTTATTGAACCCGTAATGAAACCACTGGGATTTGATTGGAAAATGAGTGTTAGTATTTTATCGGGTGTTGCTGCAAAAGAAATTGTTGTTAGTACAATGGGAATTTTATATCAGGCTGAAGAAGAAGAAAGCTTGAATAATCTTATAAACAGATTACAAAATGAAAAAGATGAAAACGGCAATCCTATATTTACACCACTTATAGCATACGGTTTTCTGATATTTATTTTACTCTACTTTCCCTGCATAGCTTCGATTGTAGCCATAAGCAAAGAATCTGGTCATTGGAAATGGGCAATTTTTACTATGCTTTACACAACATTTTTGGCTTGGTTTATGTCTTTATTAATACACCAAATTGGATCATTAATAATTTAATGCGATGAACACACAGGAAATAATTGTAATTATATTGATTCTTGCTTCTGTAGCTTATACTGTTTTTAATTTTATTCAGATTTTTATTATTAAATCCAAAAATTCTTGCGGATGTTCATCTTGTAATCTTAAAACCGATGTTAAAGATTTAAAATCAATTGTACATAAAAAACTTCTTTAAAAACTAAACCCTTCTGCTCTTATTTTGATAAATTGATTTAATGATTAATTTTATCATCTATTATTAATATTTGTGATTTATGGATTACTTTTTACTTGCAATAGCTATTATACTAATTCTTGTTGGCCTTTTGGGTTGTATTTTACCTATTATCCCGGGGCCACCAATAAGTTTTTTAGGAATTCTCGTTTTACATTTTACTAAATTTGGCGAATCCGAATACTCAACCAATTTTTTATTAATTCTTGCATTCGTTGCAATAATTGTAACAGTTATGGATTATATTGTCCCTATCTGGGGAACCAAAAAATTTGGAGGAAGCAAAGCAGGAATGTGGGGCGCCACAATCGGAATGATAATAGGAATGATTTTTCTCGGGCCACTGGGACTTATATTGGGTCCTTTAGTAGGTGCTATTATTGGAGAATCAATTAAAGGAGCAAATAATAAAGATGCTTTCCGAGCTGGTTTAGGAGCTTTTTTAGGATTTCTTTTTGGCGTTGGACTAAAACTAGCAGTTTCAATATATATAACCTGGCATTTTATAAAAGGAGTTTTTTAATAACTATAAGATTTTAGACTTGAGTATTGAGTAAAAATCAAATTAGTGCCAATTTTCATAAATCGCTTAAAATTGAAAAGACACGTTATAATTTTAGGACTATTCTTACTTATTGGATTACATGCCTATTCAGATAATCAGATTGAAATTAGTTTACTGACTTGTTCTAGCGGATCAGAATCTTTTTCATCATGGGGCCATAGTGCAATTAGGGTTATTGACAAAGAACAATCTATAGATATTGTATATAACTTTGGTCTTTTTGATTTTGA
>JAUVUS010000094.1 GCA_030600865.1 Bacteroidales bacterium
CAAATGTTTCTGCATGAAAATCTTCCGGAAATAATGGACGTAAAGCTCTATCGACTAAACGTGACACTAATATTTCATAATCGTTTGGTCGTCCTTCGCGTTTTAAAAATCCACCAGGATAACGGCCAAATGATGCGTATTTTTCTTTATACTCTACTGACAAGGGCATGAAATCAACGTCTTCTCTTGCTTCCTTAGCTGACACTACTGTAGCTAGAAGCATTGTACGCCCCATTTTTACAACAACTGATCCATCGGCTTGTTTTGCCAATTTTCCTGTTTCTATGGTAATTTCTCTTCCTTCACCAAGATCAATTGTTTTTTGAATTAATTTATACATATTAATTTCTTTAGTTTTATAATCTTCTAATATTAAATCAAAAAAGGCAATTTGAAATTGCCCTTTTCTTTATTATTTACGAATGTTTAGTTCTTTTATTAATACTCGATATTTTTCAATATCTCTGTCTTTCAGGTAATCAAGTAATCTTCTTCTTTTACCAACTAATCTTAAAAGAGCTCTTTGTGTTCCGTAATCTTTTCTGTTTGTTTTAAGATGCCCTGTTAAGTGGCTAATACGATGTGTAAAAAGGGCAATTTGTCCCTCTGTTGAACCAGTATTAGTTTCTGACTTCCCAAATTCCTTAAAAATTTCCTGCTTTTTCTCTGCTGTTAAATAGCTCATACTTATACGATTTATTTAATTAATCCAATATATACACTTTAAGACGTGCAAAAGTATTTATTTTTTTTTATATAACAACACATTTAAGAAAAAAAATATTTGTTTGAATTTAGCAAGTTCCTACAAATTAGGACAAAACCATTAAAAAGGATTATAAACTAAAGTTGTTAGGAAACACCTATTTACTTTCGAAAAGCACCTTCTTCAATTTCCCAATTTGTTCAGGATTGCCTAAAACAAATATTTGATTGTCATCAGTAATTTTTACATCTGGCGATGGATTAACTATATAATTATTATCAGCAGTTTTCAAGCCTATAATATTAGCTCCTGTTGTACTTCTAATTGACCATTCTCCTATTGTTTTTTTGGTAAACTGAGCAGATATGTTTTTGCACGAAATTTCTTCAATATGAACCCCATCTGATTCACGTAACATAATATATTCAATAAAATCTATCACATCCGGTTGAGCAACTAATTTTGCCATTCGTTGTCCCCCAATCTTATCAGGCATAATTACATTTGTTGCACCGGCACTTCTTAATTTCCTGTCGGAATTAAAATTTGATGCCCTGCTAATAATTGTCATTTCAGGATTCATTGTCTTTGCTGTTAAAACCACGAATAAATTATCAGCATCATTGGGCAATGCGGTTATTAAGGCTTTGGCCTTATCTATCTTCGCATCTAATAAAGTTTCATCCTGGGTTGCATCACCCTGAATATAAAGCAAATCAGCATCTTCTCTTATTGCTTTTATAATTAAATCGTTATTATCTATAATAACAACCTTAAAATCATGTCTTTTTAATTCCATGATTGCTTGTTTTCCGTTGCGGCCATAACCAACAACAATTACATGATTGTTCAATTTTTCGATCCTGGTTTTCACTTTGTTATCTTTTAAATAATTTCTTAAAACACCATCAACAATATATCTTGTAAGGGTTGTAACTGCATAGGCAAAAATTCCGAAGCTAATAACAATTAAAAATGCAGTAAAAAATTGCCCAAATTCTGAAAGTGGGTGTACTTCTTGAAAACCCACCGTAGAGATTGTAATAATTGTCATGAAAAAAGCCTCTGTAAAAGTAAATCCTTCAATTAAAATATAACCTGAAGTTCCTGCAATAACTATTAACATTAATAAACCGATTGCCACATATACCGGTCTGAAATTTTCTTTACTTAAACCACTTGTTTTCATTTATTATTTCGAATTATATAATTCCCGATTTGGCAATTTAAGCATTTTTTTGGATTACAATAATTATTCTTTAGTTGAATTAATGCCTGAGTGTCAAATGCATTTGAAACATTTATGTCTAAATCACTCCATTTTGTTATGATAGAGTTTTTTTCGGGTTTTAAACTTTCTAATAAACTAATAGATCTATCTTGCAAGTCTTGTATTCCTTTGGCCTTTCCATAAATAAATAAAAAAGGAACAATTGTATTTATAAGTATAATATCTACAGCTGATTTCCCAATAGTCTTTGACTTTTTAATTGATCCCTTATTAAATACATAATGATTTTCCCAATAATCAGAAGGTTTTACAATAAATAGCTTATAAAAATCATTTATTGTTTTTGTTTCCAATATTTTTGAAAACAAGGCAGTTGATTTGTATATCAACATAGCAAATTGTGCAATTCGAACCGATGGGAAATTACCGGGTCGTGATCTTAGAAATTTCCATAAATGCTTCTCGATTGGTTTTAAATTAAATTTCTTTTGCAGATAATGATATTCTTTTTTGAGCCTCTCGTAATAATCATCTCCAGACTCATCATTTAAAAATCCTGCCTGTCCAAATAACAATGCTTCGATTTGGGAAAGATCATCTTTATGTTTCGCCAAATAGGCTAATGGTAATGATTTTGCTAACAACTCAAATGGATCGGAATTTAATTTAAACCCAAAATTTCGTGCCAGTTGAAAATAAAATGCTGTTTCCCAACTGTTATTTGTTTGTTTTAATAATTTGTTTATTCTCTCAGATTTTTCCTCTAATCGCTCAATTGTTAATTTTTCTAACCAATTTTGTACTGTAAATGAATCAACCTTTCGTATATTATTTTGGCAAGAAATCCAGTATTCACTTTTTATAAGAGATTCATAATTATTTAAAAGTTCCTTATCGAATTTTATTTCCAAAGTTGGAATAGGCTTACCATTTGTTCTAACTATATCTTTATCATGATTATAAACTACCTGCAAAATTACATTATCATATGCTTTATCTTTATGATGATTGTGTACATACCAGTCAGATGAATTTATATGAACTTCCACATTTCCGGCCCAAATTGTTTCATTTATTTTAATCTTAGCATTAAAAAAATCAGGACCTGAATCAAAATTATGAGTTCCCTGATTCAGTATCTCAATTTTCTCCTGATTTTGATCTAGTAAATTACCGTTCTTGTAAAGCTTATATTTCCAGATATAATGTAAAAATTCTTCTTTCATTATTTGTGATTATAAATACTTAGTATTTTTAAGTTCGTTTTCTTCTAGTTTAATTTGGCATCTAAAACTTAGTGCATTCTTGGTGTTCTTGCCTGCTGGCAAGCAGGTTTGTGTCTTTGTGGCAATAAAAATTCCGCCACCAAGTCTCTAAACCACGAAGTACCGATAGCTATCGGCACACAAACGCACTTTCTAATACTCATTTAAACTAATAACTTTTTTAAAAAAATCATTGTATTTATAAAGTTAATAAATAATCGAGAGTAAACAAGAAAGAATATTTGAAGTAATTTAGATTAATCCTTTTGCTTTAAGCAATTCAGCCATTTCGGATTGTAGTTCGTTAGCCTTTTTACCAGCTATTCTGTCAAAATCGGAAGAACTATCTGCATAAATTATTGATCGAGCAGAATTTACTATCAAGCCACAAGAGTCATTCATTCCGTTTTCAGCTACTTCTTTTAAACTTCCACCTTGAGTACCAACTCCGGGAATTAAAAGAAAATGTTCCGGAATAATTTCACGAATTTTTTTAAGATAATCTGCCTGAGTGGCACCAACCACATACATCAAATTATCTTTATTTCCCCATTCTGATGATTTCTGTAATACTGTTTCAAATAAATTTTTATTGGAATTTTCAATATTAAGTAACTGGAAATCTTTTGCACTTTCATTTGATGTTAATGCCAGCAATATTACCCACTTATGGTTAAATTCAAGAAATGGAGAAACAGAATCTTTTCCCATGTAAGGAGCAACAGTTACAGCATCGCAGTTAAATTGCTCAAAAAATGCACGAGCATACATTTTTGATGTATTACCAATATCACCACGTTTAGCATCAGCAATTACAAAAATATCTTCATAAATAAGATTAATGTAATTAATTGTTTTCTCTAAACTTTTCCATCCTGAAACACCATGTGCTTCATAAAATGCAATATTTGGTTTATAAGCAATTGTATATTGTGCAGTTGCATCAATTATTCGTTTGTTAAATTCAAAGATTGGATCTTCTTCATTTAATAAAAAACCCGGTATTTTAGTAATATCGGTATCTAAACCTACACAAAGGAAACTTTTCTTTTTTTGAATTTGTTCAAATAATTGATTGTAATCCATGATTTTATAAATTATTCTACACCTGCTTCTTTTAATCTTTCTGCATTTTCTGCCATTTGCAACTGTTCAATTACGTCTTGAATATCTCCACCAATAATTGCAGGCAAATTATAAAGAGTAAGGTTTATCCTGTGATCGGTAACACGGCCCTGCGGATAATTATAAGTTCTGATTTTAGCAGAACGATCACCTGTGGAAACCATAGTTTTACGTTTCGACGAAATCTCATCAATATATTTTTGATATTCCAGATTATAAAGACGGGTTCTTAGCTCGGCCATTGCTTTATCAAGATTTTTCAATTGTGATTTTTGATCCTGGCATGTAACCACAATCCCTGATGGTATATGTACTAAGCGAACTGCGGAGTATGTTGTATTTACCGACTGCCCTCCGGGTCCTGATGAGCAATAAGTATCTTTACGTATATCTTCTTGTCGAAGATCAATATCAAATTCTTCTGCCTCAGGCAAAACAGCAACTGTTGCTGCAGAAGTATGAACACGTCCTTGAGTTTCTGTTTGAGGCACTCGTTGAACACGATGAACTCCTGATTCGTATTTCAGTATACCATAAACTCCTTTTCCGCTTACCTTCATTACTATTTCTTTGTATCCTCCAACAGTACCTTCACTTAGATTTGTAACTTCAATCTTCCATTTTTTGTTTTCGCAAAAATGAGTGTACATTCTAAATAAATCACCTGCAAAAATACTAGCTTCATCTCCACCTGTTCCGGCACGAATCTCCAATATAGCATTTTTATCATCCTCAGGATCTTTGGGTAACAACAATATTTTTATTTCTTCTTCTAAAGGACCAATTTTCTCTTCTAATTCATCAAGTTCCATTTTAGCCATTTCCCTCATCTCTTCGTCCTTTTCTGTAGCTAAAATATCTTTTGCAGATTGAATGTTACTCAATATATTTTTATAGTTATTATAAGTTTCAACAAGAGGTTCAAGATCTTTGTATTCTTTATTTAACTTCACATACTTCTTCATATCATTAATAATCGTAGGATCTGTTATTAACTGACCAACCTCTTCGAATCTTAACTTAACTCCCTCAAGTTTATCTAATATCATTTTATTTCCTCCTAATTAAAATTGCTGCAAAATTAAGGCATTTTTTAAAACTACCTACATGTAGTTAACACATTTTGAAATACATTAACTTTTGCCTGTTATAACACCTCAAATTTGAAATTGGAAACTTGAAATTTGCCTATTAACCATATTTTTCCAAATTTCGAATTTCAAATATCAATTAATATACAAATTCACCAAATTCACTTTTAATAGTAAGTTTATTTTTATTTGCTTTTTCGCACCGGCCAACAATTTTAGCATCTACGTTAAAACTTTTTGAAATATTGATAATTTCATCGGCATACTCAGGTGAAACATATATTTCCATTCTATGCCCCATATTAAATACTTTATACATCTCTTCCCACGAAGTACCTGATTCTTTCTGAATTATCCTGAATAATTCAGGCAAGTCAAAAAGTTTATCTTTAATAACGTGTAAATTATCAACAAAGTTCATCACTTTAGTTTGGGCTCCTCCCGAACAATGAACCAAACCGTGAATTTTTGATCTGAACTGCTTAAAAATCTCTAACATTATTGGCGCATACGTACGAGTAGGTGAAAGCACTAATTTACCGGCATCAATACCCAATTTTTCTATTCTATCTGTTAATTTATAAGTCCCGGAATAAACAACTTCCGAAGGTACTGACGGATCAAAACTTTCAGGATATTTTTCGGCTAAATATTTATTAAACACATCATGTCGGGCCGATGTTAATCCATTACTTCCCATTCCCCCGTTATACTCTTTCTCATAACTTGCTTTTCCGAAAGATGATAAACCAACAATAACATCTCCATCCTGTATATTGCTATTATCAATAACATCAGATCGTTTCATCCTGGATGTTACAGTTGAATCAACAATAATGGTACGAACCAGGTCGCCAACATCTGCTGTTTCGCCACCCGTTGAATAAATTGATACACCCATCTCTCGTAATTCAGCAAGAAGTTCTTCTGTTCCGTTAATTATTGCGGCAATAACTTCACCCGGAATCAGGTTTCTATTTCGGCCTATTGTAGATGATAATAAAATATTATCAGTTGCACCGACACATAATAAATCATCAAGATTCATAACAATTGCATCTTGTGCAATACCCTTCCATACTGAAATATCTCCTGTTTCTTTCCAATATAAATAAGCAAGAGAAGATTTTGTGCCAGCTCCATCGGCATGCATTATATTACAATACTCATCATCGCCACCAATTATATCAGGAATAATTTTACAAAAGGCTTTTGGATATAATCCTTTATCAATATTTTTTATGGCATTATGCACATCTTCTTTTGATGCTGAAACCCCTCTTAACTTATATCGTGAATCTTGTGACATGTTTTTAGAAATGTTTTGAAAGTGCAAAATTAATAATTAGTTATAAGATTTAAAACAAAAAAAAGAATTCCCGACTTATCGGGAATTCTAAACTCTTATTTGATTGGAGTTAATTTTGTGGTTGAAAATCGGTAGAAATTACCTGGAACTCCGTTCTGCGATTTATCTGATGAGCTATTTCCTGCTGTTCCTCAGATTCCAATTTGTCAATAAAATCAGGTGTTAACTCAGTTCCTTCAAACAAGAATGAATTTTGTCCTGCCAATTTCTTATCTACAACTTTAGGCATTGTAGCAGCATATCCTTTGGCTCTTAATCTGGCAGGCTGAATACCTTTCTCAATTAAATAATTAACTACAGATTGAGCACGTTTCTGAGATAACTCTACATTTGTCAGAGCACTACCTCTGGTATCGGTATGAGAACGCAATTCAATTACTACAGTTGGATTATCATTCAAGGTTTCAACAAGTTTATCAAGCGCCACCATTGATTCAGGACGAAGATCCCATTTTGCAAAATCGTAAAAAATATTTGGCAGTTCAATTGGTTCTGCAATTGATGATAATCTAATTTCAACACTAAAAGTTTGACTTTCTGTAATACCTTTTGTTGTTTCTTTTTCTTTTCCGGTTAAGAACCCTTTCTTAGATGCAACAAAAACATAATCGGTATTCGGGCGTAGCATAAATTTGAAAGCACCTTCATCATCTGTTTCATTAGTTAATGTCATTCCGTCGCTACCAACAAGTTTAACTGTAGCATTTGCTAAAGAAGCATCTGATTTATCGTTAAGAACAACACCTTCAACATTAAATTTTAACGGAGGTAATACAAATGAAAATATTTCATCATCTCCTTCACGAGACGAACTAAAATAACCTCTTTCTTTTTCTTTTTCTATAATAATACTAAAATCATCTTTAGTAGAATTTATAGGATATCTCATATTTTCCACTTTCCAGCTACCGTTTTCTTTTGTCGCTCTGAAAATATCCAAGCCTCCCATTCCTAAATGATAATCGGAAGAAAAATATAATGTTCCATCATCGTGAATAAAAGGAAACATTTCATTTCCGGGAGTATTAATTTCTGCACCGAGTGATTCCGGCACTCCCCATTTACCATCAGGACTAGTTCGGGTTACCTTCCATATATCTTTCTCTCCCATTCCTCCTTTCATGTCTGAAACAAAGTACAGAGTTAATTCATCATCAGATAATGATGGATGAGCCACAACAATACTGTCATTAAGCATTAATAC
>JAUVUS010000397.1 GCA_030600865.1 Bacteroidales bacterium
GAACTGAAAAATCCGCTAATTTCTTTTTTTAAAAGCGTATACATGATTGGTTTTTATTTGAACACAAATTTAGCTTTTAAATTTTTTAAACAAAATCAAGCATTAGTAAATTCTTAATACTTTATTTTATTGTTGTGCATGAAAAATCAATTGTTAATTTTGTATTTCATCTCCTGAAAATGATTAAATGTTTTTAAAACGATTCATAATAGTATTCATTGCATTTGCATTTCCATTTTTTGTTAAAGGACAGTTTTCCGAATCTATAAAAAAGGGATTATATCTTGAAACCGATTTTGGTTATGGTTTTATAATGCCTCATCATAAATCAATTGAATATATGCTTGAAGATCATATCAGAACTTTTGACCTGAAAGTGACAAAAGCAAGTTATGGAAATAAATACTGGAATCAATTGTACCGCTATCCTTATTACGGGATCGGATTTTACAGATCGAATCTTGGGAACAATGATGTTTATGGATATGTTAATGCTTTATACTCTTATATAAAAGTTCCAATTATTGGAGCTTCAAACAGAGCTAATCTGAGCTGGCAATTTGCTTTTGGCGCTTCGTATATAACAAATTATTTTGATATCGAAGATAATCCACAAAACCTTGCTATTGCTTCTAATTTAAATATGTTTATTGATTTTAGCCTTCAGTCAACAATTCCTCTGTCTAAACAACTATCGCTTACAAATGGTGTTCGTTTCACACATGTTTCCAACGGAAAGGTAAAATCACCAAACAAAGGGCTGAATGTAATTTCAGGTTCAATTGGTTTACTATACGAGTTAAACGATAAACCTGAGCAAATTCAACTTGAACTCCCTGAAATAGAAAATAAAAATGAATACACCATAATTTATGCCGTAGGAATAAAAACCAAATCACGATATGAGCCGGGTTATTATTTTGCCTCATCATTAATACTGAATTATAACAGGAACTATTCTCTAAAAGGGAGATGGGAATTAGGAACTGATATCTTTTTTGACGGAACCAACAGGCAATATTCTCAAGATACAGATAAAGCCGATATAATAAATTCTGATTTGTACCAGCTTGGATTACATGCAGGACATGAATGGGTTATTGGCCGTATGGCACTGGTAATTAATATTGGAGGATATATTTATGCTCCCGTTGAAGTTTTAGCCCCAATATATAGTCGAATTGGATTACGTTACAGAATAAATGATAAATTCATAACTAATTTTACACTTAAATCGCATTGGGCAAAAGCGAGTTTTCTTGAGTGGGGAATTGGATATGTTTTTAATTAATAATTTTGAATGAATAATTAATAATGAAAATAACAATATACATATTTCTTTTGTTTTTACTTTTCTCTTGCGATGATGCTCTGTTTGATGCAGGAAGTATTATTACGAAAAATATTGAGATTTCAGATTTTGATGAGATATATGTAGAAGACATTTTTGAAATCTACTTAATACAGGATACTGTATGCAAAATTGAGGTAAAGGGAGGCAGTAATGTTATACCTAATCTTGAATTTAATATTGATGAAAATAAAAAACTTACCATTAATGATAATAATTCAGTTCGCTGGTCAAGAAATTATGATAAAATTGAGCTATACATTTCAGTAGATACATTAAGGTTTTTAAGATTAAATGCACCTTCTAATATTGTATCACAAAATACCTTAATTACTCCCGAGCTTAAAATATTTTCAATTGCTGATTTTGCAGAAATTGAATTAGATTTAGCATGTAATAATTGTTATGTTGTAAATTCAGGAACATCAGGAGGTATAATTAATCTGAGTGGAGAAACAAATTCATTTACATTCTGGGCACGAGCATCTCTCCAGATAAATGCAGAAAATTTTATTGCAAATTATGTTACTGTTAAAAGTGAAAGCATTGGTGATTGTAGTATTTATGTAAACAAAGAGCTTTCAGTTGAAATATTAAGATCGGGAAACGTTTATTATAAAGGAAACCCTGAAACTATTGAGTACATTAATGACCGTGCAAAGGAGCAGCTTATAAAATTAAATTAAATCCTATTTTCGTGTCATTCTTGTATGAAGTAAAACGGAAATCAGGAAGTTTTTCACAATAGATTCCCGCCTTCGCGGGAATGACAAAAGAATTATAATTCTTCTATTATTTTTCTTGAAGATAGTTATAAATAAGTTTTGCAACCTTTTTCGAAGCACCTGTTCCTCCAAGATCCTCTCGAAGTTGTTTATACTCATCTAGCATTTTGTAGCGATAATCATCATCGAAAAGAATATTATCCAATTCTTCTTTTACCATTTTAGAATTCATATCAAATTGAAGAAGTTCTTTAACTACTTCCGAATCCATAATAAGGTTCACTAATGAAGCATACTTGATTTTAACAAACTGTTTAGCAATAAAGTAGGTTAAATTACCCGCCCTGTAACATACAACCTGAGGCACATTAAACAAAGCTGTTTCCAGTGTAGCTGTTCCAGAAGTCACTAATGCTGCTATCGAATATTTTAGCACATCGTATGTTTGATTAAATACAACTTTCACATTGTGGCCTTCAATAAATTTATTGTAGTAATCGTGTTCTATTGATGGTGCAGCTGCAATCACAAACTGATGATTTTTATAATTTGGAATAATATCCAACATTATACTCAAATTCCTGTCAATCTCTTGTTTACGGCTACCTGCCAGAATCCCTATAATCGGTTTATTTTCCAAATTATTTTTATGAATAAAATCATCAAGGCTACCTTTCTCATCAATTTTTGCCTGAACAGCATCAAGTAATGGATTCCCTGCATAATCGACCGGGTAGTTATGCTTTTTAAAATAATCAACTTCAAAAGGAAAGATCACAAACATTTTATCGACAAATGCCTTTATTTTATTTATACGTGATTCTTTCCATGCCCATATTTTAGGCGATATATAATAGTAAGTTTTTAAGCCGTTTGATTTCGCGAACTTAGCCATTCGAAGATTAAAGCCCGGATAATCAATTAAAATCAAAACATCAGGGTTATAATTCAGAATATCTTTTTTACACTCTGTAAAAAATCCTTTTATTTTCCAGATATTCATTAATACCTCAATGATTCCCATTATTGCAGTTTCCCTGTAATGCTTAACAAGCTCTCCTCCCTGTGCTTTCATTAAATCACCACCCCAGAACCGAAAATTTACTTCGGCATCAACCATTTTCAAACC
>JAUVUS010000156.1 GCA_030600865.1 Bacteroidales bacterium
AAAGTTTATACTGTTTATCTCAATCCTTGTTTTTACATTTCAAACAAATGCTCAAGAAAATACTCTAGTCCTGGTTCATCCTACCGAATACAATTTGAAGCTTTTTACATATTTAATTGACCATGAAATAGTAAATATTGATAATTTGAAAATTACAGGAGTTTATCATAAAAACGAAGTTTATGATTATACTAGGTCAAAATTGTTTTTAGAACAAAACAATTACTCATTTATCAATCTAATAAAAGTTAGTGAAGAAATATCGCTTGAAAGTCTGTATCAAGAAAATAATTGTACAAAAACATATTATGATCTTTTTAAAAACAGCAATGGAATATTATTTTTCGGTGGGCCTGACTTACCTTCTAATACCTATGGTGAGAATATGAGTCTTTTAACCCGAATGACCGATCCTTACAGACATTATTTCGAAGCATCATTTTTGTTTCATCTTTTAGGCGGCTCACAAAATTCTGTATTCATTCCCTTGTTGGAAGAAAATCCGAATTATACTGTTTATGCCATTTGTTTAGGAATGCAAACCATGAATATTGCTACCGGTGGAACAATGATCCAGGATATTCCATCCGAAATATATAATCTGAAGTATGTTGAAGAAGTTTTAAATACCAACAACAATAATCAGCATAGAAATTATAACAACAATTTATCTGTTGATTCAACTTTATTTTCAGGTAATTTTCATGAAATAAAAATCAGCAATCAGAATCCTATGGTTGGAAATTATACAAAGAACCTAGAACCTTTAATCTATAGCAATCACCATCAAACCATTGAAAAGCTGGGGAAAAATTTAACTGTATTAGCAACTTCTATGGATGATAAAATTATTGAAGCCATTGCCCATACAAATTATCCAAATGTTTTGGGTATTCAATTTCATCCCGAAGGAACTTATTTACATAATCCTGAAATGAAATACAGAAAAGTAACTTCCGACAAATTTATTTCAGGGAAACAAATGCTGTTAAATAATGAAAGCTATCAATTTCATCTGGAACTTTGGAAAACTTTTTCTAAAAAGATTAATTCTATTAAATAACTGTTTAAATTAATAGCTATTGAGCTTATTATTAAGAAAAAATAGAAAAAAATAAATTTAACATTGAGATTTCTAAATATTATTACGTAACTTGTTTTTTCTAATCTAAAATTATTAATAATCAAATTTTAATATCATGAAAAAAAAATACCTGTTAAATTTGACCTTGGCAATATTAGTGCCTTTCTTCTTTTTAAGTTGTGAAGAAGACGTTGATCCACCACAACCGGATTTTTCTGCTACTGTATCCACATCAACCGGTGATATTTCAATAACATTTTCTGATTTATCATCTAATAGCCCTGATTTATTGTCGTGGACTTTTGAAGGGGGGACTCCTTCTACATCAACTGAGCGAAACCCTACAGTTACATATTCTTCGTATGGAACATTCGATGTAACATTAGTTGCAAAAAATGAAGGTGGAGAAAATGAGATTGTTAAATATGATTACATCAATGTTGTACAGTTCAATAATCCTTTATTCACCGATATGGATGTTACAGTTGATGGTGCCACAAAAACGATGTCTCCGGGTTATTCTGTGCAATTTGCAAAAATTGATAATACTTCAGTATCTTATACGGCTGAAACATCCGGTGAAACCAGTGGTGGTACAACAATTGGTGAAGAGCTCTATTGGAGTGGCACTGTCGATTTTTCATCTTGGAACCTAATACTTACTTCAGATTATATTTTCTTTTATGTAACTAATTCATGCGGCTATAGTCTGACTTCATTTTATGTTAACTATGGTACAAGCAACCAAACAGTCGATTATATTACAATTCCTAGTGATGGTATAAAATATAGAACAGGATATTATTATGCTTTTTACGGTATGGAGGTATATGCCGTGTGTTCTGCGGGATACGTATCTTGGTATGTATACCCTACCTCTGATAATAATCAATCCAAGAGTTTAACTATCAGTAGTAAATCTATCATAGAACAGTCTGAAGAAGCAATGGATTATAGTTCTGTGGAATCTGAAATGCTTTATCCTGCAATTGGAACCGGGAATAAAATGGTAGTTGATCCAAATGCAAAAGATCTAGCTCCATCAAATAAAAAATAAATTCTAATAGAATATAAATAGTAAAAGGTTGTCGAAAGGCAGCCTTTTGTTTTATAAAGAAATCCATTAAGAACAATGCTTTTATAAACGATAAATACTATAATATAAATTAATGCGGCCACAATATTTAGTGATTCTTAGTGTTCTTGCCTGCCGGCGAGCAGGTTAGTGACTTGGTGGCGAAAAAAACCATTGCCACGAAGGCTCTAAGACACAAAACTTCACAAAGAACGACAATATCTAATATCAGTACCACGATAAATTAGTTCCATTACCAGAAAATGCTATAAAATAACTTTCTCTATAATCTTCAAAATTACCTGAACAGCTTTCTCCATCGACTCCAATGGAATAAATTCATACTTACCATGGTAATTATGCCCACCCGTAAAAATGTTGGGGCAAGGTAAACCCATATAAGAAAGTCTTGCACCATCAGTTCCTCCACGAATTGGTTTTACATCAGCTTGTACACCAACTTCAATCATTGCCTGTTTGGCCTGTTCAACAATATGAATAACAGGTTCAACTTTCTCTTTCATATTATAGTACTGATCTTTCAATTCCAATATTGCAACTTCCTGATTATATTTTTTATTAATTAAGGCAACAATATCCTGAATCAAAATTTTCTTGTTTTCAAACTTCACTCTATCATGATCGCGAATGATATACTTTATTTCTGAATTTTCAACGGTTCCATTAAATTTTACAATATGAAAAAACCCTTCGTAACCAGTTGTTAATTCAGGTCTTTGTCCGACAGGAAGTATTTCATTTAATTCAGCAGCTACCAGAATAGAATTTATCATTTTGCCTTTTGCATATCCCGGATGAATATTTCTACCCTGAATTTTAACGGTAGCCGAAGCTGCATTAAAGTTCTCATATTCCAGCTCACCTATTGGTCCACCATCTACAGTATAAGCGTAATCAGCTCCGAATTTCTTCACATCGAAATTATCAACTCCTTTACCGATTTCCTCATCAGGCGTAAAAGCAACTTTTATGGTTCCATGCTTAATATGCAGGTTTTTAACCAGATGTTCCATAGCTGTCATAATTTCAGTAATACCGGCTTTATCATCGGCTCCCAACAGTGTTTCTCCACTTGCTGTAATAATCGTTTGTCCTTTGTAATTCTTTAATTCAGGAAATTCCTTTATCGATAAGCAAACATCCAGATCTTTATTAATGATTATATTTTTACCATCGTAATTTTCAAAAATCTGTGGTTTAACATTTCCTCCGCTCATATCAGGAGCAGTATCCATGTGAGCCAATAATCCGATAACAGGAACTTCTTTATTTATATTTGACAATAAAGTAGCAGTTACATATCCATACTGATCTACTTCAACATTTTCAAGTCCCAATTCATTTAATTCTTTTTCAAGTAATCGGGCTAAATAGAATTGTTTTTGTGTACTTGGATAAGTTTCAGAATCCTCGTCCGATTGAGTATCAATTTGAACGTATCTTAAAAATCTATTTAATATTTTGTTTTTCATCGCTGCATTTTATTATTACCGTCCAAAAAGTATCTCATTGTCATCCCCAACTTGATTGGGGATCTCATGATTTTCAGAATTCAAATTAATTAAGAGATTCCCTTTTTCAAGGGAATGACATTTTATTGAATTTTTGGACATCTACAATCTATTGTTAAATTAGCAGTAAAGATAACGGATTATCATCTGAATTGATAATAACTTATTTCGAAATAATTTATCTTTGATAACATTAAACACTACGATTATGTTAAGCAAAAATCTTCTTCGGTTTTTATATGATTTAAAAGAAAACAATTATAAAGAATGGTTTCATGAAAATAAACCAACGTACCATCTCGTAAAAAAAGAGTTCGTGCAACTTATTGCAAATACCATTGCTGATATTGCCCAGTTTGATAATTCTGTAAAAAATATTGACCCTAAGAAATGTATTTTCAGAATAAATCGCGATATACGGTTTTCGAAAGATAAATCGCCATACAAAACCAATTTTGGTGGGTTTATTGTTCCGGGAGGCAGAAATGCCGGATTTGCCGGATATTATATTCATATTGAACCAGAAAATTGTTTCCTGGCAGGAGGAATTTATATGCCACCGCCTGACAGGTTAAAGGCTGTTCGTACAGAGATTTTTGAAAATACTGATGATTTCAAGAAAATAATTAATGATAAAAACTTTAAAAAGCATTTTAAAGAAATTGCCAGCGAAGATAAATTAAAAACCGCACCAAAAGGGTTTCCAAAAGATTTTGAAGATATTGACTTGCTCAGGCATAAACATTATACAGTGATTAAATATATTAAGGAAGATTTGGTAACATCAAATAAATTTACTGATGAGATCATAGAAACTTTTAAGGCTCTTTATCCTTTTAACAGTTTTATAAATGACGCAATTAATTATCAATTAAGTTTGAATGAATAAACCATCTAACTGAGAATGTTGGCTTTAATTGAAGTTCTTTTGGATATAAAAAACGGGAAGAATGGAATGATGGAATAATGGATTTTATAAAAATGAAGAGTCATATAAAATAACAAAGAGAATTCTTCAACATTCCATTATTCCAATAATCCATAAACCAAAAGAGTTGAAAAGATTAAAATTAAACATAAAAAAAGCATATAATATAAATCTATATTGGGGATTGAAACATGCAAATTCATTTTATTCTTGTTGAACCTGCTGTACCTGAAAATATTGGGGCTGCAGCACGTGCTATTAAAACAATGGGCTTTTCATCATTAATATTAGTAAATACCAAAGCTCATTTAGACGAAAAAGCAAGTTGGTTGGCACATGCTTCCAACGAAATATTGGAAAATGCACAAGTATTTAATTCTTTAAAAGAGGCCACACAAAATATTGACTGGATTATAGGAACATCGGCTAAAAAGCGAAGAGTAAACGAAGATTATTATCCTTCGCATAAAATAAATGAATTGATTAAAGCGAAGGCATCGAGTATCAAAAATATGGCTATTGTTTTTGGACGCGAAGAAAGTGGTTTAACCAACGAAGAATTAAAACTCTGTGATATTGTTACAAGTGTTCCAATGAAAACTACTTACCCGTCATTAAATCTTGCTCAATCAGTAATGATTTATGCATATACATTATCGATGCTGGAATACGATGAGGAAAAACCTGACAGTAAAACTAATCAGGCGGAACTAAATATCTTAAAAACTAAAACTGAAGATATTCTTTCTGAAATTGGTTTTATTAAAGATTCAAATATTTATAACCGAATTATGGAACGCTTAATGATTCTGGGCGAAACAGACATTCATTTGTTACTTTCAATCGAAAATAAAATCAAAGAAGTATTGCAGGAAAAGTAAGTCTTTCAGGCATTCCTGCATGATAATTTACAACTAAAAAAATGTACATAGTCTCGTCCTGAAATTAGTTGACATAAATCGACTTCAGAACAGGACATTTAAACAAAAAAGCTGCCCTAAAAGAGCAGCTTTAATAAGCTAATTATGAATTATTAACCCAAATACTTCTTAAGAAGCTTATTTTTAGAAGAATGTCTTAATCGGCGAATTGCCTTCTCTTTAATTTGTCGAACACGTTCTCGTGTTAAACCTAACTCGTAACCAATTTCTTCTAAAGATAAGTCTTTACCTCCAATACCATAATAGTACCTTAAAACCATTCTTTCTTTTTCAGGCAAAATACTTAAGGTTCTTTCAACCTCTTTTGCAAGTGATTCCTCCAGCAGGCTATTATCCGCATTTGGAGAATCATAATTTTGCATAACATCCAATAAACTTCCTTCCTCACCATCGGCAAAAGGTGCATCAACAGAAAGAGGTTTACCTGAAAGTTGCATAGTGTCTTCAACTTTATCTGTTGGCAAATCAATATATTCAGCTAACTCTGCTGCTGTAGGAGTGCGATCGTATTTTTGCTCTAAGATTGAGTATGCTTTATGAATTTTATTTAATGATCCAACTTTATTTAAAGGTAAGCGAACAACTCTTGATTGTTCTGCTATAGCTTGCAAAATAGATTGACGGATCCACCATACTGCATACGATATAAATTTGAAACCTTTAGTTTCGTCAAATCTTTCAGCAGCTTTAATTAATCCTAAGTTACCTTCGTTAATTAAATCCGGAAGGCTCAAACCTTGAAATTGATATTGCTTAGCCACAGAGATAACAAAACGCAAGTTTGCTTTCGTTAATTTTTCCAAGGCAGCCCTATCACCTTTATGAATTCTTTGTGCTAATTCTACTTCTTCTTCAGCAGTTACCATCTGCTCTTTTCCAACATCCTG
>JAUVUS010000011.1 GCA_030600865.1 Bacteroidales bacterium
AAACATCTTGCGAATATAAAATAATTCGTCGTTTTAAAAAATGATTTGTCCTAAATATAGACGTAAAACATTAAAATCTCATCAAAAAATTGTTAATAAAAAAAACTGATTCCGATAATTATCGGAACCAGCTTCTAATATATAAAAGTAGTAATTATTATTCCCGAATATAAATCCACGATGTTGGTTCAATCGCTTCTCTTGCCTTTTTAAGTTCTACAACGGCTTCCCTCCACGATTTATAAGCTCCAATACTAACCATCTGGAAATTGTATCTATTGGTATACATTTCTGTTTGATAACCTTTCTTACCAATAAAATCGTTATAAGCAGTTGCATATTGCGGAGTTTTAAAACTTCCAACAATGATATGAAACTTATATAATTTTTTTCTGGCCTCTTCAGCTTTTCTGATAGCATCTTGTTTTGCTTTCGCTTCTTTTTGCTTTTTAAGCTTTAATGCTTTAGCTGCTTTTTGAGCTTTCGCAATACTATCATTTTTTGCTTTTAATTCAATATCTGCTTGTTCGGCGCGCTTTTTCTTGCCAAACATTTCACATCCTGAGCTAAGAACAACCAATAAACTTAATACTATAACTAAATTTCTCATACTATTCCGATTAAATGTTGATTTTGAGTTATAATGCAAATATATATAAAAATTGCAATGACAATCAAAAATTATTAACATAAAAATCTGAAATTTAAATATTTAAGCATAAATATAAAAAAGACAGCTAAAATAATTAATTATAACAGTCTGATTTACTAATAAATAGGATTATTAAACTATATTATAAAATGAAATATCTCTAAATTTTAATGTTTTTTTTTAACTTGTGAGATTAAAATAAACGCTATATAACATGACAACTATTATTGATCTTTTCGAAAACAGTGTTAGTAAATATTCTAATAATCCGTTTCTACGAGAGAAGAAAACGGATAAATATGAATCCTTAACTTATGGAGAAGTTCTTGAGCAAACTAAAATATTAGCTGCCGGTTTAATTAGTCTTAAAATACAAAAAGAAGACAGAATAGCTCTTTTGTCCGAAGGAAGAAATTACTGGGTTATGAGTGAGCTGGCCATTTTATATACAGGAGCAATTAATGTTCCTTTATCAGTAAAATTAGATGCCGGTACTGATCTTCGTTTCAGACTCGAACATTCGGGCACAAAGATGATGATTGTTTCAAACTCACAAGCTCATAAAATAAGACAAATAAAAAATGACTTACCAAATCTTGAAAAGATAATATATCTCGATCCTCAGGATAATTATGAAAAAGATGAAATTTTTATAGGTGATATTTTTAGTTTAGGTACTGAATATTTAAAATCTCATAACGATGATTTTGAAAAATTAAAATCAGCAATAAAACCTAACGATCTTGCAAATATCAGTTATACATCGGGAACAACGGCCGATCCGAAAGGTATTATGTTAACTCACCGTAATTATACTGCCAATGTTGAGCAATCATGTAGTTTAATGGATATCCCCGACACTTATAAAACTTTGCTGATACTTCCTCTGGATCACTCATTTGCACATACTGCGGGAATTTACACTATTATGGCGCATGGAGCCAGCATGGCATTTATACAATCGGGGAAATCGGCCATGGAAACTATAAAAAATATACCTCAAAACATAAAGGAGATAAAACCAAATTTATTATTGAGCGTTCCTGCACTTGCTAAGAATTTTAAAAAGAATATTGAGAAAGGAATTCAGGATAAAGGAGCAACAGCTGAAAAACTATTCAAGTTTGCTTTAAAACTGGCATATAGTTATAATAAAGAAGGATTTAATAAAGGAGGCATCATACATTTCTGGAAAAAACCACTTCTTAATCTTTTCGATAAGATTTTATTTAGTAAAATTCGTGAAGGCTTTGGTGGTGAACTGGATTTTTTTATTGGTGGCGGAGCATTACTTGATATTGAACTTCAACGATTTTTTTATGCCATAGGCATGCCAATGTTTCAAGGTTATGGCCTTTCGGAGTCAGCGCCAGTTATCTCTTCTAATTCAATAAAAAAACATAAACTAGGTTCGTCAGGTTATTTGGTTACAAATCTCGATCTTAAAATTTGTGATGATGATGGTAATGAGCTACCCGTTGGTGACAAAGGTGAAATAATTGTACGTGGCGAAAATATCATGGCAGGATACTGGAAAAACGAAAAAGCTACAAACGAAACACTTAAAGATGGCTGGTTATATACAGGGGATTTAGGTTATATGGATAAAGACGGTTTCCTTTATGTTTTAGGCCGGTTTAAAAGCCTGCTAATTGGTAACGATGGAGAAAAATACAGTCCTGAATCAATAGAAGAAGCCTTGGTTGAACAAACAAAATATATTGACCAGGTAATGTTATACAATGATCAAAGTCCATATACTATTGGGCTGGTTGTTCCAAGAAAAGAAGCACTGAAAAAGTACATAATTGAAAATAACCTAAGCATAAATACAGAGGAAGGCCAGAAATTAGCTTTAGTTAAGATTCAGGAAGAAATCGACGAGTTTAAAAAGGGTGGCAAATTTGATGGACAATTTCCTGAACGCTGGTTACCTGCTGCTATTGCTATAATTGGAGAACCATTCTCTGAAGAAAATAAACTGATTAATTCAACACTAAAAATGGTACGTGGCAAAATAGTTGAATATCATAATAAGAAATTTGAATACTTGTTTACTCCAGACGCCAAAGAAATTACGAATAGTGAAAATCTAGATGTAATTAGCAAATTTTAATATTTAAAAAGCTTGATTAAATTCAAGCCTTTTTTATTTCTTGAAGATATTATTTTATACAGAATTTTTAATAATAAAACTCCAGATTAAAAATTTTTTAGTAACTTATCAAATTATAATTTAAACGTCAAATTCCTTTTTCGCATGGTATTACGAATAAAATATTTCCTTTTCGTATTTGCTGCTTTGGTTTGCATGACAGATATATACTCGCAAGATGGAACTCCATTTATTACTCATTTTAAAGAATGTAAGGAAATTGAGACACAAAACTGGGCTATCAGTCAAGACAACCAAAACGTTATGTTATTCGCTAACCGACGAGGGATTCTTACATTCGATGGGCAAAACTGGGGTATTATTAAACTTCCATACATTCCATTTGCTCTTAATAAAAACCCTTTTGATAATAAAGTTTATGTTGGAGCCAATAACAACTATGGCTACCTTGAAAGAAACTCAAAAGGGTTTATTGAGTACAAATCATTATCGTTAGATACAGCTGATATAGGTGTTATTTCTAAGATTATATTTACAGATTCAACCATTTTCTTTTATGGAGATAAAACAATAACACGCCATTATACAAACAATTTCGAATAATTTAAAAGATGGCAATCGAAAGATTTTAGACCATTTACAGGCATGTTAATAACCCATAAGAATACTTTCTTCAATGTTTATGGCGAGGGATTATATCGATTGGAAAGTGATACTCTTTTCCCTATTGTAACTGGCTATTATACCGAGAATAGTGAAATCCTTTTTAGCTTGCCATATAATGATAAAAGAGTATTGGTTGGTACTGATAATAGTGAATTATACACATTCGACGGAATAAAATATTATAATTACGATATTAATGATGATGGTTATTTAGAAGAAAGTATTTTAGCCGATGGACAAATAATATCCGATACTTTATATGCATTCGGAACGTTATACGGTGGTGTTGAGGTAGTTAACAAAAGAACAGGGAAGATAGTTTACACAGTTAATTATCAGAACGGATTACCTGACGATGAAATATATTCTTTAGGTCTTGATAATAATAATGGTTTATGGATTTCGCATGAATTTGGTGTAAGCAGGGTTGATTTCAATTTACCTTTGAGGAATTTCACGACTTACCCGGGATTAAAAGGAAACCTTATCTCATCTGTTTGGCATAATAATGAACTTTATGTAGCTACAAACGAAGGTGTTTATTACCTTTCTGAGGTTAAAGATTATAACGAAGTAGATATTTGGGTAAAAACCAGCCCTGTACGAAGAAAAACACCTACAACGACTAAAACATCAAAAAGTGAAGAAAGCAAAACACAGCGACCTTCAAAAAGATTATTTTCAAAACTGTTTAGCAAAAAGACAGAAACAACTGCAGTGGAAGAAAAACAAGCAGAATCAACAAAAGAAACTACCAGAGCCAGAACCAAGCCGCGCTATGTAAAAAAGACAGTAAGTAGATTAAAAGCAATTAATTATATCTATAAACAGGTTGAAGGTCTTAATGATAAATGTACCCAGCTGGTATCGACCGAACATGGCATACTTGTTGCTTCCAATGATGGCCTTTATCATATTGAGGAACATAAATCAAAGGAAATTGTTGGTAACAGGTATATAAATCAAATAAGTAATAAAACAGGTAATGGTGGTTATTATATTTCTACTGCTAATGGACTATTCTCGATTATTTACACTGATGAAAAATGGCAGCCCGAATATAGTTTTGTTGATTTTACCGAACCCGTTTATACAATTAATATTTTAAACAAAAATAGTGCATGGTTAGGTGGAGACGATTATGTTTATTCTTTTTTAATAGATTCACTTGGAGAACCTAAAGATTTTAAATATTACAGTGTAAAAACTGATTTCCCGGAACAGTACAAACTAGATTTTATTAACGATTCTTTATTTCTGTTTCTGGAATCAGGGCTATATTGTTATGATTTAAAAACAGATTCGTTTAAAACTTACAAGTCAGATTATTTTAATGACCAATACAGATTCAAGTTTTTATTAAATCAGCAAAGTTTGCCATGGATAAAAAGTGGAGATAAATGGATTTGTTTAAATTCTAAAAGCGTATGGGCTGATCAAGAAAAGTCTATTTTAAAACTATTTGATGATATTTCATCAGTTATTTCAGATGATTATCAAAATATGTGGATTATAAATAACAATAATCAGTTATATAAGATAAATCATTCCAAGTTCAAAACTCTGGAACCTGACTTTAACGTATTTTTTAATAAAATTAAAAATGAAAAAGAAATTTCGTTCGAACTTTCAGATTTAACATTTGATCCCGATAATAAAGCTATTTATATAAAAATTATTGCTCCATATTATTTAAAGAGAAACTCTACACGGTATCAATATTTTGTAGAAGGACTGATGAATGACTGGTCAACATGGAGCATAAATCAGGATATAAACTTAATTGTTGAATCGGGAAATTACACGCTTCATGTAAGAGCAACAGATATTTGGGGTAACAAAAGCGAAATAAAATCATTAGAATTTACTATTAAACCTCCTTTTACAGAAAGTACCTTGTTTTATGTTTTGATAGGAATTGGAATTATTGTGTTATTCCTCATCACATCAAAGATTAGAGAACGTAAGTTGTTGCACGATAAAAAAATACTTGAACACAAAGTTAAAGTACGAACTATTGAAATTCAGGAACAAAAAGAAGAGATTGAATCACAACGAGACGAGATTATAATTCAACGTGATATGATTCTTGAACAAAAAGAAGATATTACAGCTAGCATAAATTATGCAAGCCGAATTCAGAATGCAGTGTTACCAATAAACGAGCATTTCGATAATGCATTTAGCGACCATTTTATTCTTTTTAAACCACGCGATATTGTAAGTGGCGATTTCTACTGGATTGCCGAAGATAAAGATAAACTCTATTTTACAGCAGCAGACTGCACCGGGCATGGTGTGCCTGGAGCATTTATGAGCATGTTGGGAATATCGTCGTTAAACGAAATTTTTGGTAGCAAAAGTGATAAGCTCACAGCAAACAAAATACTTAATCTGTTACGTGAGAAAATAAAATATTCATTACATCAAACCGGAAAAGAAGGAGAAAATAAGGATGGTATGGATATGGCACTGTGTATTTTACATAAAAAGAAAAATATTCTTGAATATGCCGGGGCTTATAATCCTTTATACTTAATCAGAGATGGTGAATTGCACGAATATAAAGCAGATAGAATGCCAGTTGGCATATACCATGTTGAAAAAGATAGTTTCACAAACCACGAAATTAAGATTAAAAAAGGTGATATCATATATATATTCTCTGATGGTTTTGTTGATCAGTTCGGTGGACCCGGAGAAACTAAATTCAAGAGTACAAATTTAAAAAAGCTGTTATTGGAGATTCAGGACAAGCCTATGGCTGACCAAAAGCAAGTAATGGAAGAAACATTTGAACAATGGAAAGGGAAATTACATCAAATTGATGATATCATTTTTATCGGAATAAAATTTTAGAAGTCATTGCGAACGAAGTGAAGCAATCTGTAATTATATTCAAAAGATTGCTTCGCTCGTTTCTCACTCGCAATGACTTTAAATTTTTATTCGTCTCTATGTACCATATCCGGCGAAAAAGCCGGCAAACATATAGCAATGTATTCTGCTCCTCCCACAAATGGAGTGCTGTATTGTACCCATTCATTCTTCCCTATTAATATTCCCTGACCAGCAATTACATTATACTCTTCTGTTTTAGTTTTTATTTTTATTGTTCCTTTTAAAACAACAGTATATTCATCAAACTCAGGGTTCTGTCCCGGTTCTTCCCAACCTTCAGAGCTTTTCATTCTAGCTATACTAATAGCAGAATCATTACTATTTACTCTTCCAAAAAATTCTTCAATAATTTTCTCTTTTGTTCCTGCAGCCTTTATTATAGATGGCAATTTTATTAATTTTATCATTTTAATTATTTTATTTTACTCAAAATACTCAAAACCTTCAATAATATCGAGATATACGCCATCAAATCCGGCATCAATTATTTTATCAAGGTAAGCGTTTTCATTCCCAAAAATAATCCCCTGCCATTCTGAATTCCAATATTGTACTTTGTAGTTCCCTTCCCATTCTGAATTTTCAGCCTCTATCCACTCAGGTGAACCAACAGTCCATGACTCATTCCAGTAATATCGGTAATCTTCTGCTTCACCAATGCTCATGTAAATAACAACCAGGCGGGTTCCTCCATTGGCTTTTTGTTTTAACTGTTCAACTTCGGTAGTATTAAATTCTTGGTTATCATCACCGAAGAAAAAATCCATAATCAACAGGTCATAGTTTGTTGCTTTTATATCATTAATAAATTCCGTTTTTGAAGCATAGTTTTCAGGATTAATTAGATAAAGAAAGTTTTCTACATCTGAAATATTCGCTATACTATTTGTGTTTTCGTTATAAGGATTTAAAGGATAATCTGGAATTTGGCTAAGTTCTCTGTCATCGGCAGCAAAAGAAATATAAGCTTTTGCGTTATTCTTTGAATACGAATCATCCATTTTGGAAGGTGTATAACAATAATCTGTAACTAAAATCACATTCCCTGCTGATTTTGCAATATCCAATAAGGCAGTCAGATATTCATTATCTTCCGTATTAGTGGCGATATCATCATCATCGTAACCATAAAACAAATCTTCCTGACCACAAGCATCTATTGCTCTATTATAATTTATATCTGGAGATCCGTCTGTATCACCATCAGAAGATACCAACTCATGACCATTTTGTGGAATAATTACAAAATTAGAATTTTCAGCTTTTGCATATTGACTAAGCGCAATCACAAAATCACGCATTTCCTGCTTAAAATCAAGATCATAATCGGAAGAATCATCTTCATCATCTGAACATGAAGATATAAGAAGCAAAAAAGTAAGTAAATAAATAATCTTTCTCATGACTTATTATATTTGTTAATTAATATGGTAAGTTACAATATTAAAATTAAGAAGTAAACCTATATCTCATAAAATCCTTATTGGATTGGCCACAGTTTGGGCAATATTTACCAACTTTTTCGGCACCACAATTCGGGCGAATTGTAAAATCGTATTTAGAAACTTCCTCATTTTTAATCTTAATTCTATTAATCTCCTTATTTTCTGTCATAATTAGCACAAATTGAAAATCGAAATTAACTGTAAATTGGTAAAAATCTCAATAAACATAAGCAAATTACAATTCGTTTTTATTCAACTTATGCTAGGGAGTATAGTATAAATTTTTGTTATATTTGGCTGTTCTTTATCGTTTACGTTTATTAACAAATGGTTGCGAATTACAACCTATAGTATGGTTAGTAGAAAGCATTGTAGAATATCGTTAGTCATTATTTTTTTTGGATTACTGCTGATTCAAAACACAAGTGTATTTGCACAGGTTCAGGTTGTTGATAGTCTTGAAGCTTTACTTATTCATCATAACAATAAGGATACAAATAGAGTAAACATTTTAACCCAACTTGCTTACAAATACCGAACTGTAGATAGAGAAAAACTATTTGAGTTTGCAAGACAGGCAAATGTTCTTTCCGATTCATTAAATTATGATACGGGTAGGTTAAATAGCTTAAATTTACTTGGTTTATATTTTTGGTCGATTTCAGATTATCAAAAAGCACTTAATCTATACGAACAAGCATTAGACATTGCAGTAAGTATAGGTAATAGTAAAGGACAATCTGAATGCCTCTATTATATAGGAAATGTTTATCGTGAGAAAGGGGATTATGCTAAAACCTTACAGCATCATCTTAAAGCATTAGATATTCAAAAAAACATTGGAGATAGTAGTGGTATTGCTCGGATTTATAATAGTATTGGCATTGTTTATCGTATTCAGGGCGATTACCCCAAAGCATTAGATTATTGTCAAAAATCATTAAGAATTAAAGAACAGATTGGGGATAAGACAGAATTATCAACTGTTTACAATAATATAGGAAGTGTTTACTATTTTCAGAACAACTATCCAAAAACATTAGAGTACTATAATAAATCGTTAAAAATATCCGAAGAGTCAAACGATAAGATTGCAATTGTAACAAGCTACAATAATATAGGAATAGTTTATTTTTATCAGGATGATTATGAAAAAGCCTTAGATTTTTTTCAGAGAGCGCTATCAATCCAAGAAGAAATTGATGATAAAACAGGGAAAGCAATAAGCTACATTAATATTGGAGAAATATATGTTAAGCAGAACGATTATGATAATGCGTGGAAATTCTACAGTAAAGGACTTGAATTAAGTATTGTACTAGGAATTAAATCGGTTGAAGGGTGGAGCAATTGGGGATTGGGTGTTATAAGTAGTAAAAAACAGAGGATAAATGAAGCATATACCTACACAAAAAAGGCGTATGATATTGGTGAGAAAACTGGGGAGATAGAGTTAATACAGCAGAGTTCTGAGATTTTATCGAAGATTGCAGCTAGTTTAGGGATGTTTCAAGAAGCCTATAAGTTCCATAAGATATATAAAGTTATGAGCGATAGTATTCAAAACAAAGAGAATACTAGAAAAATTATTGGGTTAGAATATGAATATAAATACGAAAAGGATAAAGAAGAGCAAGAAAAAAGGGAGGCCGTACAGCTTGCTAAATATCAAAGGCAAAAGTTTATAACCATAATATTTATAGTGAGTTTTAGCTTAATGGTAGTTCTTGTGGTTATAGTTTTAAGGAACTATAAACGAAAACAACAAGATTATAAAACAATATCTGAGCAAAAGGAGGAGATTAGAAGCCAAAACGAAAGCCTTCAACTTTGGAATAAAGAAGTGTCAGCCCAAAACAAAAAGATTAATCTGCAAAAAAAACAACTTGAGGAGCAGGCTCTAAAACTTAAACAGCTAGATGAAATAAAATCACGCTTTTTTACAAATATTTCTCACGAATTCAGAACTCCGTTAACCCTTATAATTGGCCCGGTTGAACAACTCCTTTTAACAGTAAAAGATAAGAATGTAAAGGAATCGTTAAACCTGATGTTAAGAAATGCACAAAAACTACTGGAATTAATTAATCAATTGCTTGAAATTTCAAAAATTGAGAAGGGCAATATTAAGTTAAAGTTTCAGCAGGTTGATATTAAAAACGAAATTCAATATAAAGTTGAAATGTTTTCTTCTCTTGCCAATGAAAAAAAGTTAGACCTGAATTTCAAAACTGACAATTCTGATTTTAACGGATATATAGATAAAGAAAAGTTCGATAAAATCATTATGAATTTGCTTTCTAATTCGTTTAAACACACAAAAAAAGGAAATATTAGCATAGATTTAAGAAAATCAACAGAGCCGGGGAAAATTCTGATTACTATTTCTGATACAGGAATTGGAATTAAAAAAGAAAAGCTGCCCTACATTTTCGACAGGTTTTACCAGGTTGAAAATCATGAAACAAAAGAAATAGTAGGAACAGGAATAGGACTTTCATTCACAAAAGAATTAATTAAACTTTATAAAGGAGAAATTACTGCACAATCAGAACCAGGGAAAGGAACCCAATTGATAATTAATCTGCCAGTTAGTTTAGATTATTACACTGAAAATGAATATGAACTTGTTACTGACAAAATTACAAGCCCCGATTCTATAATTACAAACACTGAATTAACTGAAAAACAACCCGAAACAAGTAATAAGGAGTGCCCTGATAAAAATTCAGAAACAATTTTAGTTGTTGAAGACCATACCGATTTAAGAAAATTTATTGCAAAAAATTTATCTGATTGTTATCGCATTATTGAAGCATCGAATGGGAAAGAAGGTATCGAGAAGGCTCTTAAAAATTTACCTGATATTATTATCACAGATATTATGATGCCGGAAGTTGACGGGATTGAACTAACCAAAACTTTAAAATTTAACGAAAATACAAGCCATATCCCAATTGTTATGCTTACGGCAAAAAGCTCTTCGGAAAGCAGGATTGAAGGTCTTGAAACTGAAGCCGATGATTACCTGACCAAACCTTTTAATATTAAAGAACTACAAACACGAATAAATAATCTGGTAAAAATCAGGAAAAAACTTCAGGAAAAATATCATCGGTCAATTAGTGTTAATCCTTCAGAAATTACAACAACATCTGTTGACGAACGATTTATATCGAAACTTCTGAAAATTATTGAAGAAAATATGGTTAACACAGATTTCTCTGTCGAAATTCTTTGTGATTTGGCCGGAATGAGCCGGGCAAACATTCATAAGAAACTAAAATCATTACTTAATCAGTCGGCAACCGAATTTATTAACTCTATAAGATTAAAGCGCGCAGCTCAGCTGATAAAACAAAATGCAGGTAATATCTCCGAAATTGCTTATGATGTCGGATTCAATAACTTATCCTATTTTAGCAGGGCTTTCAAAAATCATTTCAATATTACTCCCAGGGAAATGATGGAAAATAAGGATAATTGATTTTTCTTTCTAAAAAATATAATGAGTCCGGTCTAAAGAAAGAGTCATCCAATGACTATCAACGGTTTAGATATCAACCTGTGGTTTTAATTAATGAGTGTACAACAAATTTCCTTTTTTGTGTATCTTAGAGTCTTTGAGCCTTAGTGGCAGGAAAATATTCGCCACCAAGACACTAAAACACCAAGAATTCACAAAGATTAATATACAAGATTATTTAAATTATTAAGTAATTAGGGAAATTTGTCGTACACCCTAATTAATCAATTAATATAGGTATCTATACGGATAATCATTAAGCACAACTCCATCCTTTATAACTTACTGTAATTAAAACAATTACACTCCTTGAAACATTAGTGTTAATCCTTGAAACATAAGTGACAATTCTTTTTTGGTTTTGACCATACTTTCGTAGCATGAATAATTGAAAAATTTAAAAAAATAATACTAAAACGAGAATCATGAAAAAACAAAACTTAATTTTATTAATTGCTTGTATTTTGTGTTTAACTTTTACCCAAAATCAAGCTTACGGCCAATTAGGAAATATAAAAAAGGCCGCTAAAAAAAAGGTAGAAAAAGTAAATCCTATTGTGAAAGAAGAGCCCCAAACTTCTGAAAAAGAAGAGACTCCTGTTACATCAGAAGAGAAAAAGGATGAAACAGCTGTAAAACCGGAAGGAAAAATCATCTATGTTGCCAAAACAGGTAGCAATAAAAATCCCGGAACAAAAGAAGCTCCTATAAAAAATCTGGATAAAGCAATCCAAGTTGCTGAAGAGTACGATAAAATTTACGTTCAGGAAGGGGTTTATTCAGGCACTTTCGATGTAGGTTATTTTGAAATCACCAAACCACTTGAGCTTTATGGCAGTTATAATGCGGATTTTACAAAAAGAGATCCAATAAATACTCCATCAGTTATTCAAACCATTAAAGATAAAGCAACATCATCGAAACAAAGTATTATAATCATTTACGAAACACACGATGTTGTAATTGAAGGATTTACAATTGACATGGGTAGACACAATAATTACGATAACAATGCTCCTGAAGGAGTAGAAACCGGATACCTTACTCTTACAAATACAGGAGGAACACCTAAAAGATCAGCAATAAAAATTGTTGGTAATAATGTAAAAATCCAGAACAACACTTTTGCTAATATTAGCTATGGTGGAATATTCATTATGCAGCGAATGAACATGGACGGCAAAATATTAATCGATAATAATGTATTTGTAAATGTTGCTCAGGCAGGAATTGAATGCAATCCTTTAAGAGGGCCTGGTGAAATAAGAGAAATTGAAATTTCGAACAATACCTTTGCATTTACTTATGGAACAACTTTCTTGAATGATAACTTAGGTTGTGCCGTATGGTTAAAAGGTAAAGCAAATTACAATTTACATCATAACATTTTCTCATATGCTTCAGATGCCGGTCTTAGGTATCTTGATGTTAGTGAATCTACATTAAAACTTGATTATAATTTATTTATGAATAACAGAAAAAATGATATCCATACCAGTATTTACAACAAACGAGTATTTATAACGGTTGAAGAATTCGAAGATGTTGATTTTGTTTCAAGTCTGGTTGGGAACAAACGAATGACAGAAAAAATTCCATTAAATAAAGCTTATACAGGTGAATTCATTAATATGGCAGCAGAAGTTTCAATGGAATATGACCCAAATACTGACTGGAACCAGGTAAGATCAATTCTTGGATTACCACAACAGGCATCAGGTACAGCAAAAATATCATTTTTCGCAAACAAATACCCGTGGCAGGAAAGCACTAAACTTTTTGGTGCTGTTTCAGATTTTGGAGCACAAATTCCAAAAACTAAATAATATTTATAGGATAAGTTTATCAAAAACAAACTCTAAAAGCTGTTCAAAAAGAACAGCTTTTATAATTTTATATACTTATCACCTGCTAAACGCTTTTTCAAAAATTTTCTTAATTCCCCGTTTTTTAATGCCTTATACCGTTTATTATTCAAGACCTGCCCGTCCGGTGTAACCTGTCTGCCCTGACTGCCGTCAGGCAGGCGACAAGCAGGCTGCCTAGAGTTGGCAGGCGGGTGTCATATTTGTGAAAAACAAATATGGATTGAATATATAACGGCATTTGTTTACATCCCGAATTTCGGGGAACCATTCTAAACTTCAAAACACCATTTGAAGAAGAATTGGTATTACATACCTAAATGTTTAAACGCTTCATAAACAATAAAAGCCGGCCAAACAATAGCTTTTAAGAAACCTAGTACGCCCATCCAGAAGCTAATGGCATGAGAAATAAAATAAATTGCTGCTCCAATAAAACCCAAACCATAAACTGCACCTGCAGGGGCACTTCCTTGAATTTCCTTTTTCATGATTTTTTCCTCCTTTAATATTTGTTATTTTCTAACTTTAAAATTAAGATATTTTTCAAACTAAAAAGTAATTCTGTATAATAATTCAGGTAATTTTAATTAACCCTCCACACATTTAAGCACATCCCGAAAATTCGGGAAGTACTTAAATTTTCCATCCCTTTCATTTTTATGCTATTTTCTCCCCAAAAAATATTAATTTGGTGTAGCCTAAGAAAATGATATTAAAATGAGTTTATTTCAAACTTCCGTTGTTAAAAAATACCTGAACGATTTAAGTTCAGAACTAATTGATAAAAAATACAAAGCATTTATTGAATACTTTGGTAATCCTGAAATTCAGCAAAACATTCGGGATTCGAAAGAAGAAGAATTTCAAGAAGGGTTTATAAGAGAACTCTTTGTTAAAATTCTGGATTATACGCTTAAACCCAACGTAAACTTTAATATCGTTTTAGAAAAAAAGAACGTTGACGATAGTAAAAAAGCCGATGGAGCAATACTTAAAGATGAAAATGTAGTTGCAGTTATTGAGTTAAAATCTACACAAACAACCGACCTTGATACAGTTGAAACACAAGCATTCGGATACAAAAATCATCATCCTAAGTGCCATTATATAATTACATCTAACTTCGAGAAAATCAGAATCTATATTCAGAATGCAATAGATCATCAAGAATTCGATTTATTCAATTTATCAAAAGAAGACTTTGCTTTACTTTGGTTGTGTTTCTCAAAAGATAATATCCTTTCTGATATTCCACTTAAAATAAAAGAAGCATCAGTTTTACAGGAAGAAAATGTAACAAAACAACTCTATAACGATTATTCAAAATTCAGAAAAGAGATATTTGCTAATATTGTAAAAAATAACACTGAGTTTGATAAACTTGTTCTTTTCAAGAAAACTCAAAAACTATTAGATCGGTTTTTATTTATATTTTTTGCAGAAGATAAATTATTACTTCCCCCAAACTCAATAAGCGAAATTGTAAAGCAATGGATTACATTAAAAGATGACTTGGACGAATATGTTCCGCTTTACGACCGCTTTAAAAAATACTTTGGATATTTAAATACAGGTTTCAAAGGCAAAAAATATGATATTTTCGCTTACAATGGCGGTTTATTTTTGCCTGATGATATTTTAGATAATATTAAAATTGACGATGAAGTATTACACAAAAATACTTTACAATTGAGTACTTACGATTTCGAAACCGAAGTTGATGTAAATATCTTGGGACATATTTTCGAGCATTCATTAAGCGAAATAGAAAATGTTCAGGCTGAAATTGCAGGAGAAGTAATTGACAAACAGAAAACAAAACGTAAAAAGGACGGAATTTTTTACACTCCAAAATACATAACCAAATACATAGTTGAAAATACGGTCGGAAAACGTTGCGAAGAAAAAAGAACGGAGTTTGGAATTATTGATGAAGAATATGCAAAAGGAAGACGAAACCGAAAAAAGGACATTGTTCGGGATTTAGATAATAAACTTATAAAATACCGTGAATGGTTGTTAGAAATAACAATTCTTGACCCTGCTTGTGGTTCAGGGGCATTTCTGAATCAAGCTTTAGAATTTCTAATTAATGAACATAAAAAGGTTGATGAACTAAAAGCTCAATTATTAGGCGGTTCAATTGTATTTCCAGATATCGAAGCAAAAATT